>JAJRUZ010000099.1 GCA_024277525.1 Caldifarciminota bacterium
AATTGAATTTGAAAGCATTCTAAAACAGGGAGGTACCTTCTTTAATTTGACAAAAGATTCAAAATGCTTTATAATAAAAAATGCTTTTAGGACGGAGGTTTAAAATGAAGGAAACGAAAACAAAAAATTTAAAATACTATGTGTGCTATCTCTTAATTTTATTCTTATTTTCCTGTTCAAAGTGCAAACAGCCTTTTGAACCGAATCCGAATCTTGAGCTTTTGCTCAGGAGTGACTGGGACAGTTTTTTCAATCCTGTGTGGGCGCCGAATGGAAAAGAAATTTATTATTTGCGGGCGCACAGGGATAATTTGCCGACACCGGCTACAGCCTTGGGAGTAGGAGGTGAATTGTGGAAGATAAATCTTGAAACAAGAAAGGCGAAGTTTTTATTAAAGGGGCCTTTTTGTTCACTTGCAATTTCTCATGATGGGAATTTGCTTGCTTTGAGTTATGAGACGGGAGATAATGAGATGGAATGGGAAGGGGGACCGTTGATTCTTGCTGATACTTCGGGAAACATTCTTGATACTTTACCCACAAGTTTACCTTTAATTTTGGATGTTGAATTCAATTCAGATGATTCAAAGTTATATTATTATGCTTATGATACTGTAAATACAGGAATTCCTTTCGGATTTTATAGGATAAATCTGGACGGAAGCGAGGAAGAAATAGTAACGGAAATAGGACAGTATTTTGGGTATAGGAAATTTGGTTTAGACTATAAAGATTCAATTTATATTGGAAATTATAATTTTAATCCTGTAAAAGTAAACTATGCTGTCTTAACTACTGGAATTGTGTTTTTTGGCCCCAGCGAACTTTATATCATTAAAGTTTCTTCTGGTGAAAAGTTCATCCCGGATGCAGATCCTTATGGTCCTCCAGAGGCGTATTCAGGTTTTGAGTCAGCGTATTGGTCTCCGGATGGGGAGAAATTGGTGATAAGTGTGGGAAAAGTTCAGGGGGGTGGTCATGAGGCGATGGTTGAGAATCTGGAGTTGTGGATTTTACACAAAATTTGGGAGGGAGGTGCGAAATGAGAGGTAAAATATTTTTATTTATAGGGATAACCTTGGGTAAATTATTCTCCGTTGAGTATATACCACCTCGCTATGGACTAAGTGTTTTCTCGGAGGGTAACGCAGATTTTTTCACTTTAAAGATAGAAGCGGAATGTTTTGTGGATTCATCCCCTACAAGAATATTAGTTTATATTCCCGATGGAGTGCAGATTTTGTCAGGGGAGAAAGAAAAAGTTTTAATTTTAAATCAGAATGATGTATATACTTATAATTTATCTCTGAAATTTCCGGAAAATGGGAGGTATGTGTTATCGGTAAAGGTTGAATATTTGGGTGAGGTGACGATTTACAGAGACATGGAGATTAATTACATATACATTTTGAAAACAGATACTTCTTTTGTATATAGTTTTTCACCTCCTGTGGGTTTTTATGATACTCTTGATGTTGTTGTTAAAGATACGACACGGGTTTTATTATCTGGAAATTATCATGTGGTTATACGGGGTTATGTGAGTTATTATGATGATGATCAGGGGGAGCGTGTTTCTTTTCCTCATGCGAGGGTATGCATGATTAACAGTATCGGGCAGGTGGTTGCATCTACTTGGAGTAATATGGATGGAAGGTATGTAATTGATGTTTATTTATCTTCTGGAATGTATAAGGTTTTTGTGGTTGCGGAAAATGAAGCTGCCTGGATAGGTGACGGTCCTTTTCAGGGAGCGAAGGTTTTTGATCCGGTTTATAGCATTTCTGTTTTGGGGGATATAAACGTTATCAAAAATTTTGAAATTCCGGAGGGAGAGCAGTCATGCTGGGTAAGGATTCTTCGTTCAATGTATAAGGCGTGGCAATGGTCTAATCAGAATTTCGGATATGCGAGGAGTTCGGTTAAAGTGCTTTATCATGATGAATCGGGGACAAGTTATTTCATTCAAATTTTGGATGAGATTCATATTTATAAGGGCGCGGTATGGCACAAATGTGGACATTATGCTTGTGCTCATGAATGGGGGCATGCTTTGATGTATGAAAGAGTGGGGTTAATAATTTCTTCTTGCAATCCGGATCCTCACTGGTATTACACTGTATCTTGCCTGGAGTTTGCTTTTATGGAGGGCTGGGCAGAGTTTTTCGGTATGGCTGTTTGGAGCGATCAGCAGGATTATCATGGAAAAGGTGGGGTTGAAAGATATGTTCCATTTCCCGAGATGCCACCTCCCTCACCTTGGCGTTATCCGTATTGGCGGGGTGAAGACGGGACAAATACGGAAGGTATAATAGTAGAAGGAGCTGTTATGTCTTATTTATGGGACCTGTATGATGGTCCTCAGACAAATGATGGAGGGAGTGCAGATTTTGATGATGATGGGATATGGAACAAGGCATGGGAGATAGGTCAGGTGATAGATAAATTGGAGAGGGATATATTTTTCCATGTTGATATTACAGATTTTAAATCAAAATGGGATGAGTTAGGTTTTCCAAATTGTGAAGAGATTTATAAGATAGATTTAAATATCGATGGAGGGAGTGAGGGTAACAAGCCTCCTGCGCCGAATTTGTTAGATATTTCTCTTATTTATTCTCCGAATGAAGGAATAAAGTTGGTTTGGTCGGAGAGTGCTATAAATGAAGGCGGGTTTATAATTGAGAGGAAGGAGGAAGGGGGTGTTTTTTATGCTATTGATACCGTTGTTGTGCCGAATTCAACAAACTATATAGATTATAGAGTAATGAATGATAAACATTATTATTACAGAGTAAGAAGTATTACAGCGGATGTTTCGCCTCCGTCAAATGTAATGGATATTGAGACTCCTTCATGGAATTTACAGATAGTATGGATATCTGAAAGTGCGGTGAAGCTTTCTTGGGAGGAATTTTCAGGAGCAGAGACAGGTATTGAGGTTTGGAGGAGAAAAGCCGATGAAAGCTGGTCAATAATTAAAGTTTTGCCTCCGAATACGGAGGAGTTCATAGATGATAATGTAGAATTTTTAGCAACTTATGAATATAAAGTAAGGGCAAAATTTGATTTTTATCCTTATTATTCAGATTATTCAAATATTGTTTCCGCAACCATAAACATTTTAACTCCACCCACCTCTTTTCATGTTTCATTTATTAATCCTTTAATTCCTTCAATAACTTTAAAATGGCAGGATAACAGCCGGAATAACACGGGCTATGAAATTAAAAGATATTTCAGGGATTCTCAAATCCCGGAAAAGGTTTATTATATTTCTGATGTGGAACAGTTTACCGATAATGAGGGGCTTTTACCCTGGACTGATTATTACAGGTATGAGATAAAGGCGCATTATAATCAGGAGATTTTCTCTTTTAAAAGGGTTTTAAATCAAGTTCCCACCGCACCTTTTTTCTCATCCGATACACAAGGCACGTATTATGCTTCACAGCATCAGTTTATATGGGAAGAAGGGAAGGGGCTTTTATATTTTGTTAATGTAAACAAAAATGATTCATTGATGTTTTATGAGCCTCTCATGTTAAACGGCGGATTGGGTTCGATAT
>JAJRUZ010000005.1 GCA_024277525.1 Caldifarciminota bacterium
ACGGAAGCAATTATAAAAGCATAGAGGAAGCAAGAAAAGCAATCAAAAAATACATAAATTACAAAAATAAAAAACTAAAAGAAAATAAAAAGAGAAAGAATTTATTTGAAAAAACTAAGATATTTCTAAATTGATGATGCACTACTTCTACGGGTATTTAAAAATAAAATAAGTATAAGTGAAAAGGAGAACTCTTAAGGGTCATGAATGTTACAAATTATAAAATATTACATATAAAATTTGAATAATTTTAAAAACTCTGCCCCTCACCAAACGACAGATAGTAACCCTTTTCCGAAAAACCGACATCTATCCTCATAACAGGCAAATCATATGCCCTTGTTAATTCAAATCTTAACCCGATTCCATAAGAAATAGGCTTTTCTTTTTTATCAAAAAGGTAAGCATTATCAACAAATAAAACCAAACCCGGCTTAAAAAAGTTAAAAAACTCTTTATAAAAAATTCTTAATTCAAAAGAGGAAATTAAATAGTCATTTGTCATGAAATAAAAAGCCTTATACCCTCTTAACCCCTGTAAACCTCCGAGATACCTGAAGGAAAAATCGTTTTCTATTTCTTTTACCTTCTCCCTTCTAAATAACAAAGCAAATACAAAATTATCAAGAAATTTGTAATAAAAAACTGTCTGAAAAGAGTGCAGTTTGTTAATAAAATCAAAAAATTTGAAATTTACTTTAAAAGTCAAATTTTTGAAAAATTTAAAACAGGAAAAATAAAAATCAAATCCTTGCTCTCTTTTTTTGAGGTCATTATATAAATTAACCCCACCGTAAATTCCCAGAGGTAAAAATTCCTTCTCTCCGAAATTGTAAACATATCTCATTATCCCTGTCTTTATTTTCCCTATTTGAATACCTGATTTAATATAAAAGAAATTTTTATAATAAAAATTTCTCTGTCCTATACCGAATACAGGATGAAAAATATAAGGAGGTTTTAAAAAATTTCTGGATAAATTAAATTCAAATTCCTCTCCCATAAATAAAAAGGTATCCCTTATTTTTCCTTTTTCATAAAAAAATTTCTTGTTTATGTAATTAAAGTAATAAAAAGATATCCGGTTTTTTACATAGGGGGAAAAATAGGGAAAAACGGATATATATTTCATTTTTGAAAACTCCGAATCAAGGTAGTATAAATTAAAATCATGATTCTTGAAAATTGAAGGATAATAGGTTGAAAAATTAAAATAAGGATATTCATAACCCCAGATGTAATTTACCCTTACATCCCAGATAAGCCCTAAAAAATTATGCTCCCATATTCCCATTCCTTTTTGAACTAAGCCTCCTCCCCCTTCCAGGTTCAAAAACAGTGCAAGTGTGAAAAGCGGTCGCAGTTTTATAATAAGTGTATCATTCTTTTTAGAATATTCAATATCCGTAAAAATACCCGTTTCCCTTATCCTTCTCAAACTTTCCTTAATGTTTAAAGTATCGTCTGTATTTACTAATAAACCCCTAACCCTCCATTTTTGCGGTTTAAAGGAGATTTTTTCTGCTAATTTATAAATAAAATTTTCGGAATCAAAAAGCGGTTTGTAAACAATTTTAACATGATAAAAGATTAAAAGAATCGTGAGTAGCTTCATTTTATAAGTATATAAAATTCAATAAATCTATATTTTGTTCTTGATTCTCCTGCTTTTATTATTTTTTAAATATCTTTTTAAAACCCTCATTTATCTTACCCGCATAAAATAAGGTATCGGGAATTTTTTTATTTTTTTGCCATAAGGTAAATTGATTCTGCCTTGAATTTATATTTAAAGAGTAAACAAAGGGCTTTTCTTTTAAATAAAAGGAAAGTTCTGATGCAATTTGATAGTTGTTTGCAGCATAATTTTTTATTCCGTATCTCTGTGAAAACCATTCAAAATCATCTGCAAGTTTTTCCCATCCTTTCATTCTGTAAGTCGGGTCTTTTTTTAGTTTTATCAACGGAGTGATTGTATGTAAATGAACAAAAATTAAAAGCAAAAATGTAATAAATCCTGTAATATAAAAAACTCTGTTTTCTTTAACATATTTACATGCCAGAACTATCATAAATATATATGCAGGCAATGCCCAGTTTGCCTCGGGTCTTGTCTTTATACTGCTTGTGATAAAAAAAATGAAAGGAAATGAAAAAGCAAGGGTTAAAAAACTGATTTTTTCTTTTATAACCCCCTTGATAGCATAGAAATAAATTAAAATAGATAAAGGAAATGATAAGACGAGAAGTGAATCCCTTAAAAAAATTAAAATATTAAAAAGCTTAACTTCTTTCGCTCCATATCCGTGATACAATTGAAACTTAAAACTTAAAAAATCATTTTTTATATTCCAGATTAAACATGGTGAGAAAAAAAGAATAGAAAGAATTAAAAATAAAAAGAATTCTTTTGAAAGCAATTTTTTGTTTTTATAAAAGAAAAATAAAATAGCGGGTAAAATTAATATTGCTTGATATTTTGATAAAAGTGAAAGCCCGTAAAAAATTCCCGCAAGGTATATAAAATAATTTTTATGTTTGCTTTTTAGGATAAAATAAAATGTTAAAATTAAAAAAAGTGCAAGAGGTGTATCAGGTGTGATCACAATGGCTCCTACGGAAAAAAGTAAAATTAAGGATGTAATGTAAACTGCAATCAATGAATTTTCTTTTTTTATTTCCCTGAATATCATATATATGAAAAATAAAAATAAAATTCCTGTAAAAAACGCGGGAAATCTGACTCCTAATTCGTTTTCTCCCATTATTTTTGTTCCGACTTTTATAAAATAGGCAACCATCGGGGGATGGTCAAAGTATGAAAGAGAGAGTTTTTTTGACCATAAGAAATAATATGCCTCATCTTCCGTAAGTTCCGTGTTCATGATAATTATTATTTTTAAAAATAGCAAAATCAAAATTTGTGAAAAAATAAATAATTTTTTCAGCATTTGAATAAAAACAATAATTTAAATCTCCTTATTAATTATGTCCTCCATTTTTTCAAGCACATCCGATAAGAGGTTTTTATCATGACATATTGAAATGAAAAGAGCCTCAAAAGGAGAGGGTGGAAGCAAGACTCCTCTTTTTAAAAAACCTTTAAATATTTTTTTGAATATTTCCTTATCTGTTTTCTGCACTTCTTCAAGATTTTCGGGTTCTTTTTCGGAAAAGAAAATTGAAAAGAAAGTTGTGCTTTTTGGAATACTTACAGGAATTCCTTTTTTATGAAAAAGTTTTTTAATATTGCGAGTAAATTCTTCGAGGTTATTTTTCATTTCAGGATAAGGTTTTTCTCTTTCCAAGATTTCAAGTGTTTTCAATCCGCATGTGGTTGCAATAGGATTTCCGGACAGGGTGCCTGCTTGATAAACGGGACCATCAGGAGAAACAAGTTCCATTACCTCTTTTCTCCCACCGTATGCTCCAATTGGGAACCCTCCCCCGATCACCTTTCCGAGTGTTATTAAATCAGGAATTATATTTTTCTGTGTACTTACTCCACCGAATCCGACCCTGAATCCGGTAATCACTTCATCAAAAATTAAAAGGGAACCGTATTTTTTTGTTATCTCTCTCAGACCTTCCAAGAAATTCTCTTTGGGCAAGACAACTCCCATATTACCTGCTATCGGTTCAACAATCACACAAGCAATTTCCGCACCGTATTTTTCAAAAGTTTCTTTTACCTTTTCCAAGTTGTTATAAGGAAGTAAAATTGTATCCTTTATTACACTTTCAGGCACACCCGGAGATGATGGAACCCCGAAAGTAAGACCACCCGATCCTGCTTTAACAAGAAAGAAATCGGAATGCCCGTGATAACATCCTTCAAATTTAATTACTTTATTTCTCTTTGTATAAGCCCTTGCAACTCTTAATGCTGACATTGTTGCTTCTGTTCCCGAGTTTACAAATCTTATTTTTTGCACAAAAGGAAAAGCTTTTTTGATTTTTTCTGCAAGTAAAACCTCTTTTTCAGTGGACATACCATAGGAAAACCCCTTTTCACAGGCTTTTTTTACTTCCTGAACGACTTCCGGGTAAGAATGTCCGAGTATCAATGGACCCCATGATAAAATAAAGTCAATATATTTATTTCCATCAACATCAAAAATAAATGCACCCTCTGCCTTTTCAATAAAAACAGGTTCTGCATCAACAGCCTTGAAAGCCCTTACAGGAGAGGAAACTCCTCCGGGCATTATATTTTTTGCCTTTTCGTAAAGTTCCTTTGATTTTAAATTTTCCATTTATGAACCTCCTTTATTATTTCTTTTAAAATCTCAATATCGGTCTCCGGCAAAACTCCGTGTCCGAGATTAAATATATATCCATTAAAATTTCTTCTTAATTTCTCAATTTTATCAAGTTCTTCTTTTATTCTTTCAAAATTTGAAAACAAAATTGCCGGGTCCAGATTCCCTTGAACCGCATGTTTTTTACCGAAATAATCAATTGCAAAATCAAGAGGTATTCTCCAATCTATTCCTATAACTTCACAATTATATTCATTTATAATTGCAACAAGATGTGAACTTGAAATAGAAAAGTAAATTCTTATTTTCCCTTCAAGGGCATTGAATATTCTTTGAGTATAAGGAAAAACCTTGTCAAGATAAAGTTCAGGAGATAAAGCACCGGTCCACGAATCAAAAAGCATTAAAGCATCACATCCATTGTCAGACTGAAATTTGAGATAATCATTTATAGCATTTGAAAGTTTTTCCATTAAAAGATGCCATTTAATGGGCTCTTTATAAATAAATTTCCTTGTCTCCGGAAAATCTCTTTGGAATTTGCCTTCAATTAAATATGAAGCAAGAGTAAAGGGTGCTGCAGTAAATCCTATAAGCGGAACATCCAATTCTTTTTTAAGAATCCTTATCTCTTGTTCAAGGAATTTAAAATTTAGAAGCGAGAATTTTTTTAAAGAATAAGGTAATTCCGAAACATTAACGATAGGACCCTCTCCCCATTCAAAGTCAATATCAAAGCCCCAGAGAATAACAAGTAAGTCCGAAAACAAAATTGCTGCGTCCAGATCAAGGTATTTAAAGGGCATGAGGGTTATCTTTGCAGATAATGTTGGATTTCTAATGATTTCCTTCATTGAATATTTTTTTCTTAATTCAAGGTATTCGGGGATATATCTTCCTGCTTGTCGCATAAACCAAACAGGAACTCTTTGGGGTTTTTGTTTAAAGGCTGATAAAATAAAATCTTTTTTCATCTTACAAATTTTATTGAAAAATAAAGTATTAAAAGCAGTATAAAGAGATTCAATCTTGCTATGAAGAGGGTTAATTTGAAGTAAAAGCCCGGGGGTTCTTCTTTTGCAGCTTTTGGAGCAATAAAAAAGTCATGTAAAATTTTGAGTGGTAAAAGGAATAAAAAAAGGGAAACTTTTATTATCATATCGGTATTAAAGCCTCCCCATCTTTTAAATAGCAAAACAAAACCTGTTATTATGAGCAAAAATACGCTTATCCAGCTTCCTATTCTGAATGTTTTTCCGAGTGCTCTGAATCCCGGAATAAGTGAAGGGTCCTTAAAGATATGACGCATTGAGAGACCGAAGGAAAAAAATAACAAATTACCACCTATCCAATAAAAGGCAGAGAGAATGTGAACATAAATAATAAAAAGGGTTAGCATTTCAGGCATTTGGAATCTTTGAAATTATAAGTAATTTTGGAACAAAGACGCAAAATTTGAATTCTCTTCAGAAATAATCTACTTTATTTTAAGTTATCAAAAACAGATGCAATTAATTATATCAGAAAAGCAAGAAGTGTTTTAAATAATTTTTAGTTTTAATTTCAAAAAATTTATACTTGAAAAGCCACTTCTATAATTGAGGGTTGAATCTTTTACATAGTAAAAAGCAGAGTCCAAGTTCATGACTCGGAAGTCACTCCTACAATGCTTCCTTTAATTTCTTTTTATACCTTTCCCTTATTCTTAAAAAAACTTTTTCATAGATATTTTCCTTAAAGTCAGGGAAAGCGGTTAAAAGGGGTCTGAATTTGCCCTTTTCATACCATAAGGTTATATCAGCCCACACCCCTTTTCCGAGATAAATTTTATAACCACCTGTTTTAAATGAGGCAAGCACTACTTTGAAATAGTCCATGTAACCGGGATCAATGTTTACTTTCCTTTTTCCATCAATCATCAATTTCTTTTCTATTTCCCATGTTATATGCTTTATTTCAACTATTTTTGAAGGGTCTATTAAATCTTTAAAGGAATAAAAAATTCTTTTGATTCCCTTACCCATCTCCTGTTCATAATACGAGGTGAATTCAAAATCAAAAATATCACTTTCAAAATCTATTTCTCCGAAGGCTTTTGTTAATTCTTCTTTTGCCCTTATAAGTAAATTTTTATCTGTAAAGAAAACTCCTGCGAATAATTTGACCGGAACAGGCTTTTCAGGTTTGCTCATTGTTTACAAATAAAAACCCCCTCCCAAGTAAGGAGGGGGTCTTATCATTGTTGAATAAACTTTCAAACTCAGGGGGTGGTAAAGGAAAGCGTCACAGAAGCTGTTTTACCTCCCGAAGAGATTTTGACTTTTATTGTAAAGTAAGTATAGGGAGAAGGAACAGGACTGATATTTGCAGTGATGTTTGAGTATCCTTTTGTTAGACCGAGTCCCATTCCTGTAAATATTCTATCAAGAGCATCTGCTGAATCTGCATGTGCATAGATTCCACCTGTTTCTTTTGCTAAGCGCTGGAGGTCATTGATTGAAACACCGCTTCCTAAGCCTATTACGTAAATCGGTATTCCTTTTACCTTGGAAAGATTGATTATAGCTCCCAAGGTATCTCCGCTTGCACTTGCATTGTCTTCTCCATCAGTAAATACAAGCGCATTTCGTGAATAATCGCTTGCCGAAACCACAGAATCCGTATGTTCAAGTGTCCTTCTTATTCCAGAATACAGGGCAGTATATCCTGCTTCTGTTACGCTATCAATTGCTGCGAATAATTTAGCAGTATCAGAAACGGATGTATATTCCTGTAAAAGACGAAAATACCAATCAGAGAAATCTGCAACCATCGCAAGATGGGAAGGACTGTCTTTTAAAAGCTTTTTTATAAAAGCCTTAGCAGCACTCTTCCTTTTTCCATCTGGATCATTTGAACCCATACTGCCACTTGAATCCAGTAGGAGACCTACAGAAATCTTAGATTTCTGAGGACTTATAAACCCTATATCAACAACCTTAATCGTATGTTGACTTGAAGAAGTAGTTGAGTCTATTAAAATAGATATTGCATCCTTTCCAAAATTAATAGCATCCCCTTTCTCGGAAAGAGCAATCAGAGCCATTTCAAAATTCCCTGTGGAATAAAAATCAGGAGGAAAATAGGGCATACTTATGACTTGTATTTCTTTTATTACGGGCTCGGTAGGCTCCGTTGTCCCTTTTGTACACCCTGCAAGAATTATAATCAGAACTACACCCGTTATAAAATATTTCTTCATAAATGCTACCTATTTTGTTTAAAAGGAATTGAACCCTGCTTTATTTCAAGGTATATTTTAAGATTTTTAAATATTTTTTTCAATTCATTCAAATTTAATTTTCTATAATAGGTTTTACCCTTTACAATTTTATGAAAATGTAAATCTTTGATATAAATAACCCCGTCCTCTACCTCCTTTGATAAAATCATATGATTCATCATCTCAAATTCAAAGGACTTTTCCCAGGCAGAGATGAAAGTGTCTTCATTTACTTTATCTCTTTTTATTTTGTATCTGAATTTTTTGAAACCTCTTTCATTTTTTGTAAAAACATAAATTCCGTCTTCTCTCTCTTCCAGAATGAAATTATATGCCTTTGTTTTGAATTCAAGGGCTTCTTTATCAAGGGGAACTGGTCTGTATATTAAATAACCCACGTCACATAGATATTTTTTACCGTCTATTTCCACAGAGACAAGGGTATGGGTATTTTCTCCGTAACTTCTGTCAGCAAGGAGAAATTCGGTTTTAAAACCCGCATAATCAAGGAAATTCTTTAAAAAATAGACAAGGGAAAAACAGGTTCCTCCTGCTCCTTTTTCAAAATAGTCCTTAATTATGTAATAGGGAGTCCTCAACTTTTTCTCAAGATTTTTCTCTTCTGCCTCAATGAGTTTTGTTAAATTTTCATAGGGGATATTTGAAAATGCTCTTAATATTTTTGAAAGCAAGAATAACTTATCCCTTTCATCCCTCAAATTAAATTTCTCCGCAAATTCATCAAAAAGTTTTATATCCTTTTCCTTTAAAAGCATAATTTATTATAATTGAATTTTGTGAGATTTTAAAATTAAAAACTGGGGTTGAAAAAAGATTGATGGTTGAGATTTTAAAACCCCGGCCCGAAAAAACTTTATATGACCCTGCAATGGGTTCGGGAGGCATCTTATTATTGCACCCATGTTTGACACTTTTTGAGGGGTTTTTATAATAGGGATTCTTGATTTTTCTTGTGTTTTGGGTATTTTATCTTAAAATTTTTCAAAATTTTGTTGTAGAGACTTTTTAAAAATATTTTTCCTAATACTTGACAAATTAA
>JAJRUZ010000100.1 GCA_024277525.1 Caldifarciminota bacterium
AACCCTCAAGATTCACTCCCTTTAAATAAGCAGAAAATATAAAAGGTTCTGATAAAGGATCAAAATAAAGTTCATTAAAATACCTTGATTGAGATAAAACCTCATAATCAGCATCATAATATGGACCCGATTTTGCCTTATACCTTCCTTCTATCACAGGAGCATATTGCTCAACCTCAAAATTCGTCTGAACATTTCCCGGCGCCCATTGATACCACCCTCTTAAATCCCCGAATTCAAATCCGGGATTTGAAAGAATATTCGGTGAATCATCATCCTCCCAGATGATATTACCTTCTTCATCATAGAGATAATACTTAACTTTTGTATAAGTTTTAAAAAGAGGGGCAAGTTGTGATATTGTTCCTCCTATTGTTCCTTGTCTTCTTATTACTCCCTCCCTTCCGCCAGGAAAAGCATCCCTTGCCGATGTCTCGGATTCTGTTATCTCATCCCTAAGAAAAGGATTTACTGTTATTACTGTGAATTCTGTCCATTCCGGTAAACCTTTGTCAAATAATTCCATAGGAATTTTTATCTTTACCTTTTGATTGTTTCCGAATCCTGTATAATGAACCCTCATTCCCTTAGGTTTGTGAACTTTTGTTCCATCAGGATACCTGATTCCGTAGGAAGTATCGGAATATATGTAAATTAAATAATTCCAAGGAATTTCCTTCGGCATACTTAAATTTATGTCATCGGGAAAGTCACATACACCGAGAGAATCAAAAGTTAAGGCGATATAAATATCCTCCCATTTCCCCTGTTCCGTCCCGTAAAGGTATTTATGAGTTATTTCCCATTTTAAAAATTTCTTGTTCATTTTTATCCTAACTTCACCCATGTCCCTTGCCTTATCCCTTGATGTATCCCTGTTTTCCTGAATGAGTGATATAAAATCTCGGAAAAATTCAAGGGTATAATCGGTTAAAGTGGGGGGCTGTATAAAAACAATTCTCCTGTGCTCTTTTCTTACTCTTTTTCCGTTTGCATCATAATAATATTTCTCTGTTAAAGTTTGTGTTTCGGACCTTGCCCGATGGTATTTAAGTCTGTCCAATGCATCGTATGTGTAAATTCCACTTTCATCCTCTATATTTATTCTTTTTAAAAGCCCGCTTGCATTCCATGTGAAAGTGATATTATTTACAGAAGAAATTAAATCTGTTTTTACTCCGTTTCTGTATAAATAACTGTAATCATAGGTGTTTTCTCCTTTATTGACAATCTCCCTATTTCCCGCCTCATCGTATTGATAATCAATAGCAATGATGGGTCTTTGCCAGTATGCTTCCCTTATAAGTCTTTGAAGTTCATCATAAGTATAATAAGTTATAAGATTATTGTTTTCATCCTTTTGATATTCTCTGTTTCCTGTGCTTGTATATCCGTATTTTCTGTAAAAGTAGTTTTCACCTGTAAGGGCATTTTTTACAATGAATTTTGTTAACCAGTCCCTTTCATTATATTCAAATATGTTTTTTATTTTGTTTGTTTCTTTGTCAGGAAGTAAGATTGTATCAGGTAATGAGGAGGGGGTGTACCAGTAAAGGACGCGTCCATAAGGATTTAGCCAAACCGCCCTTGCTCTTTCCACCCCGTCCAAATTATAAAATACAAACCATCCGTCGGGGTAATAAATTTTCGTAATGTGCCCTTGTTTGTCATATTCATATTTTATTACAAATTTTTTCCATTTTTTATCAGGAAGAACATCTATGATTTCTATGGGTTTTGCTATTTTTAAATAACTCCATTTTTCTTTCACCCTTCCCCTTTCATCATAAAAATAAATATTTTTTGAAACATTTGAGGAATCCATTGTTATCCTTCCATTAGAATAGGAAAAATCCGTTACATAAGAGGGATAATCATCATATCTTATACCGGTAAAGAATATGGTATCAACACCGTTAAAGAATTCTATTTCCCTTAATCTGTTCATTTCATCATAAGTGTATTTAATATATTGGTTTTCATTCATCTTTGCTGTTCTTTTACCTATGAGATTTCCTGCTTTGTCATACCATAAGGTGTCTTCTCCTGTGTCAAAATGATTTTTCTTTGCAAGCCAGTCGGTTGAAAATACATAAGAATAATTTACTTCTCTTTGTAAGGGGTCTTTTATTTTTGTTAATCTGTCAAGAGGGTCATAGGTATAAGAATAGGAAAGCCAGTTTGTTCCGTCAAATTCTTCAACTTTTATAAGTCTATCATAAGCGTCATAATGGAATTTCTTTTTTGAACCGTCTTCATAAGTTACAGTAACGGTTTTACCGTCATAAGAAAATGTCCTTACATTTCCGTCAGGAAAAGTTATTTTGGTAACCCTTCCGAGTGCATCGTATTCTTTTTGAGTATGAGGTATTGTTGTCCAATCGGGTGCGGTGTAATCTTCAATATCCGTAAAATAAGGCTTGCTTTCTTTTATTATTCTGTTAAAAGCATCATATTCATAACTTATGGTTATAAATTTTTGTCTGTGCCAGTCTTTTCTTTTTTTCTGAATCAACCTTCCAAATCCGTCATAATAATAGATGGTGTTTGCAAAATATTGAGGAATTTCAATGTTAAATAAGATTTTTCTGAGGCGTTTTTCAATCATTTTTGCCTTTGCGGTCCCATAAGCGGGATAATAAATAAATTCAATGCTCGGTCGATTATTAAAGGTAATACTCCTGTCAGGACTTCCATCTCCTGGTTGCCAAATTGCTGTTAATCTGTTTAAGAGGTCATATTCATAATATTTCCAATTCCCGTTGAAATCGGTTTCTCCTTTTAAAAGACCTGTTGTATGATAATAATCATAGGATTTTATAAGCCATTTTCCGTTTACATAATGCTTTTCTTTTGTTGGATAGGAGTAATTGAAATTGCTGCTGTATTCTTTAATTGTTTCATTTCCTTTAGGGTCAACAATTTTGATAATATTTCCGCATTCATCATAATAGAATTTTGTTACGGATGTATTATCAGGATTATCTTTGTCAATATGTTTTATTATTTTTGTGAGATTTCCTCTTATATTGAAGGACGGCCCGTAGTTCGCATCGTCATGTCCCGGAATATCTTCTGAATATCCCTGAAGAGAAAAATCATCATAAGAGTATTCAATCCATGAATAGAGGTTATTATTTAAGTCTTTGATTTTTTCTTCTGTAATTTTGGAGACGATGTGATAATTTTCATAGGTAGTGTTTTGTTCATGAAGATATTTATATTCATAGACTTTTTCGTCGCCCGGGATGTCTGTGACGGTGAGTTTGTAAGGGGTTCCTGGGTTGTTATTTGCTGTATAAATATCAAAATCTGAAACTCCCCCCCATTTTATTATTCTTTTAGGGTTTCCGTAAAGGTCAAAGAGGTTTAGATTAACACCTGATGTTCCGAGATTTTCATTGCCGTAAGTGATAAGGAATTTTTTATTGTCGTAAAATTCTGCCTTAGCAATGATGCGGGGGTATCGCATGTTAAAAGAATTAGCATCAGTAGGAAAAGAGGCATTTTTATCATAGTATATAATCTGTTTATAAATCGTATCTGAATTCCTACCAACAAGTTTAGAAAGGAGTGCACCTTCCATATAATAGTATTCAAACTCGCCCCCCCCAAAAATCTCTATACTCAAATGCTTATAATCCTCAAAACACCCATCTGGACGTTTAATGCGAGTATATTTATACATAGGATAATACAAATCATACGGAAGTTGTGGATTGCTTTTTGAAATACAAGATTTATAAATGTTTGGATAATTATCTGTTGTATCCCATTCTCCGGGAGAAGAACCGTAAAGAAAGTCCCATTTGTAGAAAGAAGAAGAATAGGTATATGACATCCAACAACGATTTATCCCCTTACTTTTTAATCTGAGAAAAATATACGCACTTTGTTCAGGCGCTCTTCCATGTTCTGTGACAAGTTCCCATCTATAACAAGTTATACTTCCCCAAGAAGAATAATATATTCTTTTCCAATAACGTAGAGTAGCATAAGATGGAATATAATCAAATTCATATAAAGCTATCTTCTCTGAGCCTTTGATGACACAGACTGTATCCAAAAACCATTTTTTTCCTCCGAAATACCAGTTTAAAGATGATGTATCCTCATAAAATTGGTAAGAAAATCTAAAATGTTTATATGTTTGAGCAAATATGTCTGTATATAAAGGAACAACTTCTATTTTATCAATTAGATACACTGAGTCTTCATATGCAGGGAAAGTAATCAGAGAAGTTTTAATTTTTCTTTTATATGTAGGGTCTATTATTTCTTTTATTATTTTATTTTTAAAAAATTTGTAACACATTTTGTTAGAAACAAATTTTCTTACACCTGGGCCATCAAAATTTGAAGTATCGCTATGATATTTTATCTCAAAGTAATTTCCGTTCGGGTATAGTATTTTAGTGACTAAATAACACATACGAAAATATGCAGCATTTTCTGGAGAGGCACCTATTAATACTCTATCGAAATAATATTTAATCCCTTCGGATGTTTGTAAAATTAAAAAATAAATCTTTGTGTTGTAAGGAGGGATAGTCTCATATTCACCAGTTTTATAAATAATCCAACCGGGCCTTCCTACAATTCTCAAAGAGTCAAATAATTCATCAACATAAGTGCTACACCATACAGAATAAACCGAGTTAGATAATTTAAGATAGCTTTTTAAAATTTCAATATTGTATACTCCACCGGTTCCCATGGCGTGGAGGTTTAATTCTCCCAATGTAATATCCCAGCCCCATCCGCATGCGCCTATATCGCTTTCTATTATCATTTCCCCCGGGTCCAATGTTTCAAAATGTAAAGTATACCCAAAAGAGGGGGCTGGTTCTACATCCTGTCTTGCGGCTATCCCACTTTTATAAGTCAGCCAAAGCGTCCAGTCCTTGCCTTCCCTTATCGGAAACCTGAATAAAGGAATCCTTATACTTATTTGACCTGTAAGAGGGTTATAACTTTCTTCTGCCTTAAATATTGATGAATATTCAAATGCCTCATTATAAGGAGAAATACCCTTGGGAATATCAGAAGACTGTTGAGCAAATAAAAAAGAAACCCAGAGAGGCATGAAATACAAAAATTTTACTTTCATTTTTTACCTCTCTTTAAAAATTACCTCGGGATTTGAACCCTTTTTAAAAAATTTATTAATTTTATTATAAGCTCTTCAACAGTTTTTTTCAATAATTTTTCTCTTTTTTGCCTTCCTGTTTTTTCAACCACTTCCGAAAAAATTATCCTGCCAGAAGAAACATCTATAAGACGAAGCATAACCTCAACCCTTGAAAACATATCAGGACCGGGATTTTCCTCATAAACAAGAATCACACCCTTTATTAAATATTTGAATCCCTGAGCCAATAGAGCCTGATAATTATATGAGGTATCACTTAAAAACATTTTTTTAAATAAATCCTTTTCAATAATGTAAATCTTTCCCCTTCCTTTCTTGATTAATTCCTCCTCAAGTATATAACCCGCATATTCAAGAATAGAAGAAGATAAAGTCTTTTTTACAGAAGTAAAACCAAGAATCCCTATTTTAACCGGTTCGGACGGAGTTTTGACTCTTTTCACGGTTTTACCGGTGCACGAGAAAAATAATAAAAATATAATAAATAATCGCGATTGGGAAATCGCTCCTACAATTATTCTTCCACTATTTTCGGCGTTATATAAATCCATAATTCACTTTCCTCTCCTGTTTTCGTTGTCCTTGAGAATAAATAACCGAGAAAAGGAATATCTCCCAAAATAGGCACTTTTTCTCTGCTTTCAATATCAGCCTTTCTTATTAACCCTCCTATTACAACACTTTCCCCGTCTTTAAGCCTTACAGTCGTTTGGGCGGTTCTCCTTGCTATTTCCGGCAACCCTTCGGGTCCGAAACTCCTCAGGTCCGAAACCTCTGTTTTTAATACTGCAACAATTTCTCCTGTTTTTGATACCCAAGGGGTTATTGTAAGCCTTATTCCCGCATCAACGGAATGAAGTTGATAAATCGGACCCTGAGGGGAATATGTGGTCGTTCTGTAAAATCTGACAAATCCAACATCTATGGATGCTTCATTTCCGCTTAATGTCATTACCCGGGGCTTTGCAAGAACCTTTGCCTTACCTGAAGATTCAAGTAAAGATATTTTTAATAGAAAATCCTTAGGCAAACTTACCGTCTTCGGAATCCTCATAAATTTGAGAATTTCATTCAAAGCATCTTCAACTTTTTCTTTTTTATAAGATAAAGAAACATCAGGAAAATAACTTGCAGTGTCCGAACCTTGACCTTTTAGTGCCTCAATACCCAGTTCCCTTAATGCTGAACGCGAAATTTCCAAAATCAATGCCTCTATCATCACCTGAGGAGAAGGAATATCAATTTTTTTAAGGAAATCCCTTATTTCATTTATTTCCTCGGAAGTTCCGGATATTAAAAGTGCATTCTGTTCCTTAAATATTTTTATATTTTCTCCTTTTATTTTTTGAGGTAATAATGAAACCACATCTTCTGCTTTTATGTAAGAGAGAGGCAAAAGGGCAGTGGATGATAATGTGAGTGGAATTATATCTCCTCTTTTAGGTCCTATAAAATACACATTGTCTTTTTTCCAGACCCCGAATTGGGATCCCTTTAATAAATATGCAAAAACATCCTCTATTCTCATATCAGTTAATCTTGCATTCACCGTTCCCTGTAAGTTTCCGTAAATCACAAGGTCAATATCGGTTCTTAACGCAATTTCCTTTATGACTTCAGCAAGGTCTGCTCCGTAAATTTCAAGGGATATTCTTTTTTCTTCAGAAATACTGATTTTTTGTCCCACATAACTTCTTCCCCTTGCCTCCCTTTTCCTCCCTATGTAAAATATCCCTTTATCCTCTCTTACCGAAAAACCGTTTGCAGAAAAAAAGGAAAAAATTCCCTGTTTAATCGGGACTGCGTAAAGATGACCGTTAACAATCCCCTGCACACCCGGCTCGGACACAAGACTTACCTTTGTCTTCTTTGCAATTTTCTCAATAACTCTCTGAACTTCTGCATTTTCAATTTCAAGGGTTAAAAGGGAGTCTCTTATACTCACCTCTATCTTTCCCGCATATTTTTTCGGCTTTATAAATAAAATAGAACCGCGTTTTTCAATCTCATAATTATGCGCAATTGTTAAACTCTTTAAAACCTGATAAAGGGGGACATCTTTGAAATACACACTTACTTTCCCCTTTACATCCGGATGCAATACAATGTTCAAATTCCATTCTTTTGCTATAAAAGAGAAAATATCCCTTATATCTGTATCCTGAAAATCAAGAGTTATTCTAAAAGTATCAGGAAATTGAACATCCTCTCCTTTAGACAGCGGAACCATAAAATATATCACCCACACAAATTTAAATATCATATGATTTAAATTATAAAAGATTTTTTTCAATTTTTCAAATGATTTTTGTTATAATTTAAATCATAATGAAAACTCTCAATGTATTAAATATCTATTTTGAAAATGAGATTGAAAAAATAAAGATTGAGTTTGAAAAAATAAAGATTAAAAGCATAGAAAGTATCAGATATGAAATAAAAAAGGGAAAAACATTTAAAATTCTTGACGAGATTTTTAAAAAGGAAACCCCTGATATGATTGTGCTTTCGTCTAATTTTTTTGTCCTGCAAGACAGAGATTTTAAAAATAAAGAAAATAAATGGATTAAAATTGATTTGCGAGGAAAAAGAAATAAAATCCTTTTAACTAAAAAAGATTTCTTGATATTACTGGAAAATATTTTTCAAAGAACAAAATACCCCAAGGTTATAATTCCCCAAGGTTTTCAATTTTTTTTGTTCTTAGAAGATAAGAAAATTAAAGAAAAGATGCTTTTCTTAGAAATAAAAAATGAAAAAGTTTTTATTTTTATGGTTTTAAGAAAAGAAATACAAAATTATGCAGAAATTCCCTTTAATATGCTTTATTCTTACAAATTATGGGAAAAAAACTTTAAAAATGTGAAAAAGGTTCTTATTGTTAAAAATGATACGGAATTTAATGAGAAAGAATTTGTAGAGTTTCTTAACACTATGTCTATAAAAGATTATGAGATAAAAAATAAGGATTTTTTATATGCGTGTTTTTTAAAAACATATCTTAATAGGAAAAGAATCAGATTTAATATTTTAAACTATTTTCCGGGATATAAGGAAAAGAAGGAGAAAATGATAAAGGAGAGGTTAGCAAAAGGAGGAATTTTTGCATATTTTTGTTTACCTCTTGTGCTGTTAATTTTAAATTTTATCGGAAATAAATGGACTCAAAGGTTAAAAGGTAAAAAAATAGTTTAAAACCCGTGGTTTCTGAATATAAAAACCTTGAAAATGAGATAGGGTTTCTTGAAAAAACACTGTCAGATATTCAAAATTTTAAACAAAAAAGAGTTCCTTGGCACTATGTGCTATATCAAGTAGGAAAAAATACCCCAAAGGGTATTGTTTTTAAAGAGATAAGATGTGAAGGTGTTAATCCGGAAGAAAACACATATATTTTTATAATAAAGGGAACTCAGAGGATGAGGAAAAGGTGTTTGAATATATAAGCAAATTAAAAGAGATTTTTAAAGAAATACAGATTAAAGAGATTGTAAGAGAAAAAAAAGAAGTAAAATTTGCAATTCAATTTATGGTTAAAAAATGAGAACCTCAGGGATCCCGAGATTTGCGGTTGTTTTATTTTTCATTCTTTATACCTCTTGGACGGTTAAGTTATTCGTTAATAGTTTCAAAGTTTTTAAAGAGAGTAAAAGATTAAATAAAGATATTAAAGAGATAGAAAAGATTAAAGAAAAAATAAGTTATATGCGGAATAAAAGAAATAAGCTGGAAAAAGAATTAGGAAAGGAAAAGTTGCCTGATGCAGAATATATGTTGAAAGTATTCACTGAAATCGCAAAAAGTAAAGGTATTACTGGTATAGAAATTAGACCAGCGGGTTCAAAAACAAGAAACTACTTAAAAATAGAAAAATTCAATTTTGAAATTGAAGGGAATTATCATGTATTTGGGTTTTTGATTTCAGAACTTTATAATAAATATCCTTTTACTTATATAAAAGAATTTTATATAATTCCTAAAAGAAAAATCTTAAAGATGTCAGGCTTTATGGAAATAATGTGTTATGAAAGAAGGAAATAAAACATGATAGTGATATTAATATTTTTTTCTCAATGTTCTATTCAATTTCCGGATACTTTTAAATACAAGGCTGATTTTAGAGACCCTTTTAAAATTTATTCGGTGAAAAATGTGATAAAAATTAAACCTCCTGAATTCAAACTTAAAGGTATTTTATCTTCGTCTCAGGGTAAAAAGAGCGCTGTTATTCAAGATAAAAAAGGGAATTTTTATAGAGTAAAAGAAGGCGATAAAATTGGAAATATAAAGATTTTAAAAATAAAAAAAGATACGGTTATAATTCTTTATTATGGAAAGAAATTTAAGATATTCCGAAAATAAGAAAAAAGGGATATTTCTGTTTGTTGTAATTGAAATAATTGTGGTATTTTCTTTTCTTTTTTCTTTTTTAGGTTTCCAGATTTTTTTAGAAAACAAAAAAATAGAAGATTTTATTAATTCTCTTCAAGCCTACGCAGGAATTTATCTTGGTAATTATTTGTCAGAAAATGTTTTTAAGAAATCACTTTTGCTATTTAAAGATACCTTGCTAAAAATACCTTTGAGGACCAATGATACCCTCTTTTTAGAATTCTCAATAGAAAATTTCCATATCTTGAAAAAATTAAATTTAAATTCAATGTATAAAAATAAAAAAATCAGCGAAGAGATTATATGGGCAAAAATGACGGATTCTGTTCCTTATTCTCTTTATATCACATCTGAGATACCTTTAAAAATTCTTTCAGGAAAGATAGATAAATTTGTTTTTGTAAAAAAAGACCCATTACAAATGCCGATTAATATAAAATATAAAGTAATCCCTTCACTAGATATTCTGAATATTCCTTTTTTATTCTCAGAATTTGAATGGTTCTTTAACATTACTTCTCAGAATCCAACCTTTTTTGATGAAGAAATTTTTGGACCTTTAAGAATTAAAAATAATTTTTATATGTTAAAGGATAAAAAAATCAGGGTAAATGATGATGTATTTATTGAAGGAGAATCAAATAAAGTTATTAAAGGTCCTTTTCTTATATACTCAACTTCTGATGTTTATATTTCCGGGAATTATGAGTTAAAAAATTTTAAAATATTTTGCGCCGGAAATGTTTTTATAGGAAAGAATATCAAAATAAAAAGGGGACTTGTTTTTTCTTTTTCAGATATTATCATTAAAGATTCGGTATTTTTTTCGGGCATGCTGATAGCAGGAAACAGAATTTATGCTAAAGGAAACACACAATTTTATCCTTGGGCAATTCTGTGGGTTAAAGGTAAAAATGCTTCCATTGAAATTGAAGAAAATGTCAATTTTGAGGGACTTATGGTGTGTGAAGAAGGAAAAGGTATATCAATTTCCGGAAATTCCATTATTAAAGGATATATCCACTCTAATGGACTACTTTATATAGGAACTCCTGACTTTTACGGTTCGGCTTATTCTTTAGCTCTTTCCGATGATAAATACCTCGTAGATGATTCTAAAATGCAAAGTATATCCAGAATAAATATCGGAACCCTACAAGAAGAGTTTTTTATACCTTATCTTTTCGGAAAATGGACACCAATATTCAGAGAAACGGATTTACCCTGGTAGAAGTCATAATAAGTTTTTTTCTCTTTATGTTCTTGATTTCCTGTTTTACAGGATTTTATGTTTTTTATAAAAATAAAATGGAATACATAAAAGAGAAGAAAAAAGCTGTTCAAATGACTTTTAATTTTATTGAAAAAATTCAGTCTCCAGAATTCGTAATTAAGAAAGACACAATTTTTAAAAAAACACCTTATGAGATAAAGTTAAAGATTATAAAGATAAAAAATGAAATAGAATTTGATACTTATCTAATCAGTATTTATAAAAATAACAAAAAACTATTGGAAATTTATACATGGAAAAGCTTTTAAAACCCAAAAAACACGGATTTACATTAATTGAAATGCTTATTTCAATTCTTTTATTTTCTATTTTTCTGTCGGGTATATTCTCAATTTTTTATCTTATTGAGAAGGAAGTAAAGAAAGATTCTTTAAATGCTCATAAGAAAGAAAATTTTGAAAAAGAGACAAAGTTTTATATTCACATTTTTAAAAATAGTGAATGCATAATTACGGATACATCGGTGTTAAAAGTTATAAATTTTGATGGAGATACAATTTATATTAATTTAAAGAAAATTGAACTTGATTCTATTAGAATTATAAAAGATACTTCTTTACTCCAAATTTTTATAATAAGATTTAAAAAGGATAATATTAAAAAAGAATATTCAATTTTTATACCTTTTTGGATGACCTTAAACAAATTTCAATAATCCCTTTGTTTTTTATCTCCGGGCAGTATACCGGAAAATAATTATATTTAACACCAACAAAATAAGAATAATGTTTCTTAAAAGTAATAAAAGTCCAATTCTCTGCCCTCTTCCGAATACCTCAAAACATCCGCAATCAAATTTAAGTCCTCTTATTACTGCAAATGTGATAGCAAAAGTAAATAGTAAGAGAAGAAATAAAATAACAAAAGAGGCACCTGCACGCATAATGCCTGTCAAAAGAAAAAAACCGGCACTGATTTCAAAAAAGGGGAGGAAAACCGAAAAAATGGTAATTAGATTCTCCGGCAATATTCCGTATTTTGCAACCGTTAAAGAAAACTCATATATGTTCATTGTTTTTGATATTCCTGAATAAATAAAAAGGAGACCGATTAAAATTTCAATAATTCTTATCCAAAGTCTATTAAAAATTATTTTTTTCAACAGGATACCCTCCTTTTTCCCATTCAGGATACCCGCCTACATAAATTGCAATATTTTTTAACCCGAGCTCAATGAATAATTCAGCGAGTTTAAAACTGAGTTCACAGAAATCTCCTTCACAGTAGATTATCATTTTTTTATCTGTATTTATTAAGTCTAAAAAAGAAACAGGATCGGTTGAAAATTCCTCATACGGAATACTTACAGCACCTTTTATATGCCCTTTTTCATATTCGGATCTGCTTCTTGCATCAATCAGAATTATATCAGGATGATTCATCATTTTTAAAAGTTCTGATGTTGTGATAAACTTTATATCAGGATATTTTTTTGAATATATATAAACTTGAACATCTTGTGGAAATATCTCTATATGTTTAACATAAGCATAAATAATTCCTGATAAAATAGACACAATAAAAATCACCGAAATTTCAAACAAATTCTTCTTTAAATTAAAAATAAAAATATCTCCTCTTTTTTATTAATTTTCTTCCTATAAAGATCCCGAATAAAAATCCGCCTATATGTGCAAAGAATGCTATATTTGTGAAAGATGTTCCGAGGGATAAAAATCCGTTAAAAAATTGAAAAATAATCCAGAAACCAAGAAAAATAAAAGCAGGAATGGGCACAATATCCCAAAAGAAGAAATAAATAACAAGGGTTAAAATTCTTGCATAAGGATAGAGCACAAAATAAAGCCCCATTACCCCTGATATTGCAGCAGAGGCACCAATCATAGGAACTTTGAGTCCGGGATTAAAAATTGTTTCAAGTATTGTACCTGCTATTCCTGCACCCACAAAAAATAAAGGAAATAAAACAGGACCGAGCGCATCCTCAACATTATCTCCGAATATATGCAAATAAAGCATGTTGAAAAAAAGATGTGCCCATCCACCGTGAAGAAAAATTGAAGTGAAAACAGTAGGTAATCTTCCTATCGGGTCTTTAAAAAAATAATAAGGAATGAAACCGTTTTTATAAATAAAATACTTTTCTGCCTGCGGAGGTAAGATAAATTCATATAAAAATATTATGGTACATGTGATAATTATTGTATATGTCCAGAAAGGAAATCTGCGTGATGGTATATTATCTTTTAAAGGAAGCATACAAAAATAATTTTAAGATTTTAAAATTTAGGGAGCAAAAATATTACTTGATTTTTCCTTTTATTAATAAAAAGGGGAGGGGAATTCCTAAAAACCTCTCCCCTCCCCTATGGATAAAATATTATACCCAGCCTCTTAATTTCATTCCCTCAACGACCCTTCTGACAGCAACAATGTAGGCAGCAGTTCTGGGATCACAGTTAAATTCATTCATAGCATCCCATACAGCAAGGAAGGATTTTGTCATTTTTTTGTCAAGACGGGAATAAACCTCTTCTTCATCCCAGTATAATCCCGTTATATTTTGAACCCATTCAAAGTAAGAAACAGTTACACCACCGGCATTTGCAAGAAAATCCGGAAGGAACAGAATATTTTTATTATGAAGAATCTCATCCGCCTCGGGAGTAACAGGACCGTTTGCAAGCTCAACAATTATTTTTGCTTTAATTTTATCCGCATTATCCCCTGTTATGACTTCTTCAAGGGCAGCAGGGATTAAGATATCAACATCCAGTTCAAGCAATTCTTCATTTGTGATCTCCTTTGTCCCACCAAAACCGACAACAGAACGGGTCTCTTGCTTATGCTTATAAACATCCTCATAAGAAAGCCCATTTTCACTGTAAATCCCTCCTTTTGAATCACTCACAGCAACTACCTTTGTTCCGAACATTTCTGTTATGAGTTTATGAGCAAAATGTCCTGCATTTCCGTATCCCTGAATTGCACATGTTGCATTTTTAAGGTCAATTCCTATTTTTTTTGCTGCTTCCCTTAAAACATACATTCCGCCTCTTGCGGTTGCATCAATTCTTCCTGCAGAACCTCCTATTCTTAAAGGTTTACCGGTTATTACACCGGGTGAATTATATTGCCTTATTTTACTGTATTCATCCATCATCCACGCCATAATTTGAGGGTTTGTATAAACATCAGGAGCAGGAATGTCTTTTTCGGGTCCGATTATCTGAGCAATTGCCCTTATATAGCCCCTTGAAAGACGTTCAAGCTCTCCATCGGACATCTCCTTAGGATTGCAGATAACACCACCCTTTCCACCACCGTAAGGCAAGTCCATAAGAGCAGTTTTCCATGTCATCCATGCAGCGAGTGCCCTTACCGTATCAATTGTCTCCTCGGGATGAAACCTTATTCCTCCTTTTGTGGGGCCCAGGGCATCATTATACTGGACCATGAAACCTTTGAATACCTTTATACTTCCATTGTCCATCTTTACAGGAATGGTAACATGAACTTCCCTCATGGGCCAGCGGAGCATCTCATGAACCGCCGGCTCGAGCTTTAATAATTTTGCAGCCTTATCCAGCTGCTCCTGTGCAACTTCAAATGGATTTTTTTTAGCCATTTTTCCCTCCTTAAATGGGTTTGTATTTAATTTGTAAGGGATTTTAACCCTCCTGAAATTTTATTTCTTAATATAAGTTTTTTTATATTTTTATTTCAAAAGGTTTAAAATTATATTTAAGGTTCAAATCCGTATTCAACAAAAGGAGTTAAAAATGAGCGTATCAAAAATAATATTCTTTCTTGCTCTTATATGTTTCATTATTGCCATTATACTCAAACTGGCACACGGGACATTTCCGTCGGGCTTTAAACCTTACACTTACATAAAAGCAACCTGGTCCCTTCTCCTTTTTTCAATTTCTTATAAATTATTGTTTGAAAAGGAGAAATGAAAAAGGGAAAAAGGTTATAATATAAGATAACGGTGAACAGAGATACATTAATTCTGGGTGTTGATGAATATGTAGCCCTGCAAAAAATGCTTGATGATTTTACTTACAGGGCTAACACACATTCATCTTTAATTTCATCTTTAAGCGGGCAATTACTGGTTTCATCAGGGTTTAAAACACCATTTAACCTGCTTGCCATCTCTGCCTTGCTCTCCGGTATTTTCCAAAGTACAAGAGAACTCGCAAGAATAATCGGTGAAAAAAACTTTGTCACATTCTTTCAAGAAGGAGAAAAATGGAATATTTATTATACCTTAATCGGAGAAGAACTCTTGCTCGCAACCTTCTTTGATGACAGAACAATTCTCGGAATGGTTGAAGTTCAGGCAAAGAAACTATCAAATAAAGTGTTAAAACTCTTCAAAAGATGAGCATAGTAAATCCGAAATTTAAATTCGAAAATTTTATAGAATATAAAGGAAATAAAATGGCAAAAGCTGCACTTGAAACAATTATTGAAAATCCTCTCATTTTTAATCCTGTTTTTATATACGCTGAAACAGGAATGGGAAAAACTCATCTCGTTTCTGCACTTGTTCAAAAATTAAAAGGAAAGGGAATTCCTTATCTTTACATAATTCCCAAGGAACTTAAAGATTCAATGGATAAAATAAAAGAATTTTCAAAGGGCTTTCTCATAATAGATGATTTTGAAGAAATCCTTAAAATAGATAAAGAAACATTAGAAGAATTCACCCAGAATTTTGAATTTTTTGTTGCAAATGAGATTGAAATTATTCTTTCCTCCTCTGTTCCTTATACGGGGTTCAAAGATTTACCGGAGGATTTCATTTCAAGAATCAAAGGAGGACTGGTAATAGAAATTCTTAAACCGGATGAGGAAGATAGAAAAATAATAATAAGGGAAAAATTAAAACTTAAAGGGATTAATTTGGAAGAAAGGTATGTTAATCTGTTATCAAAAAAAGATTATAAAAACATAAGGGAAATAGAAGGAGATTTGAATAGATTACTTTTGAGAAAAATTACAAAGGGCAAAATAGAAGATGCTGATATAGAGGAAATAACAGGTATTTCACTTCCGGTGCTTTACTTCTCGGATATTTTACCCGAAATAGAGAAAAGTCTGGAAAAACTTGAAATTATTGCTCAGGAGGAGGATGCTCTAAGAACCGCATTGAAAGAAAAAGTCTATATATGGGAAATGAAAGGTTTTAAAACAGATAGATTAAAAAAACTTTTTAAAGAAAAGGACATTGAAGTTGTTAAAAAAGAATATAAAAAATTTATTGAAGATGTAAATAAATTGATTGAATTTCAGAAGATTTACGGAGAGATAAAGGAACAGGACCCTTACATTGAAGAGGCACTTTTTAATCCCGATAAGGTAAAAGAGGTTGAAGAATGGATAGAAAAAAGGAGAAAGGAAAAAGTTGAAGAAAAACTGCCTGAACCCGAAATTGAACTTAAGGAAGAATTTGTTGAAGAAATAAAAGAAGAAATAGAGGAAGTATTAAAAGAGGCTCCTGAACCGGAAGAGGCAAAAATTCATGTTTTTGAAACAGAATATAATAAAGATGTCTTGGAACTGATCAGAAAACAGGCAAAAGAAGGTAGTCCCTCTTCCCTTCTTATATTCTCACCCGGCCACAGGGGACTTTCAACCCATCTCCTTTATGCCTATGATATAAACCCTTCAAAAGATAAAATATTTTATCATTCACATGATATAGCAGATACACTCTTTTCGGATGAAAATAATGTATCCGAGCTTTTCAAAGATTATGAATTCATCGTAATAGATGATGCGGAAATATTTCTGGATGTTGAAGATTTATCCGAAAAAGTCATTCCCTGTATAATGGAAGAAATTGAAAAAGGCAAAAAATTTGTTATAGGAATAAGGAAAAACATTGATGAAATAAATCCTGCTTCAAATTTTGGTAAATTAGTTGAAATTTCCGAAAAAGCGGTACTTAAACAGCCTGATTCAGAAATTATAGAAAAAATTCTTGAGGATAAGTTAAAAGTAAAAAATTTACAAATTGAAGAGGAAGCAAAAAAATTGATAGCAGAAAAGGGATATTTTGATTTAAAAGAGTTTTTCAATTTATTTGAGGAAATTTGTGAAAAAGCGGACAGTGTGATAAAAAAGGAACACCTCTCCTGGGTGAAAGAAGAAGAGGTAGTAGCTCCTCCTGTACAAGGAACAGAAAAAGTTGAAAGAATGGAAGATAAAGAGGAAATAATTTTTGACCTTGAGGTTATTGAATAAAGAGTCTTTGAGGATTATCCATGAGGGGTTCTTTAAAGGAAGTTCCATTTGCAGATGTGGTTCAGCTGATGGTTATGGGTAAAAAAACCGGGCGCCTTTCTGTAACAAACGGAGAAGACTTCCTTGAACTTTATTTCAAAGGCGGACTCGTAATTTTCGGTAAAATGGTCAATAAAAGTGAAAAAGTTGGAGAAATATTGCTTGCAAGAAAAATCATAGATGAAAAAACACTGATTGAAGCAAGAAAAGGATTAGAAAGGGGTCTGCCGAACCTTGGTGCAGCCCTTATTGAACTCGGAGTCCCTGAGGAAGAAGTTAAAAAGGCATATGAAGAGGAAATAAAAAATTATGTTTCTTCCGCAATTTTATGGGATGATGGGTATTTCAATTTTGAACCGGATGAATTTCCAAAGGAAAGACCGCTTGTTTCCATTGACCCTTCTTTCCTTCTTCTTGAATCAGCAAGGGTTTTTGATGAGTGGAAAAAAATTCAAGAGATTGTGCCTTCTTTATCTCATATATGTATAATGAAAGACAAAACATATACCCCTAAGGATGAAAAAGAGAGGAAAATTTTAAACCTTGTAGACGGTGAGAAAACGGTAAAAGAAATATTTGAAGAGACGGGAGAGAATTTATTTGATATAGCGGAAACATTCAAAGGGTTAATATTTAAAGGTGTCATTGAAACAAGGGAGAAAAAGAAGGTTGAAGAAGAAATTTCAAAAGAGAAAATCCTTGAACATTTAAATCTCGGATATGCTTTCCTCAAAACGGGTCTTTATGAGGAAGCGGAAAGGGAATTCAGGAGATTATATGAACTTACACCCGGAAAAGCAGACGGGGCTTTTTATCTGGGTCTTCTTTGTGTATACAAAAAAGAATATGAAAAAGCAATAGAAATGTTTAATGAAGCAATAAAAAAAGACCCGCAAAATGAAAAAATTCTTAACAATTTACTTTATGTGTATCTCGAAATCGGAGATTTTGAAAAAGCAAAAAAAATAATTGAAATTCTGGATAAAAAGAACTTCGAGGATGAAAGATTTTTATTGAACAAAGCAATTTTTTATGAAAGAACAGGCAAAAAAGAGGAATTTGAAAAAATTATTAAAAGTTTATTAAAAGAAAAATCATTTTTAAAAACTCCATATTTTCTACTTGCTCAAAAACTTTATAATGAGAAGAAGTATCTACAGGTTATTGAAATTCTTTCTATCCTCAAAGGCTATGATAAGGAAAATCCGGAGGTGAATTACGGTCTCGGAATCTCGTATAGGGCAATAAGAAGATACAGTCAGGCAGAAGAATTTTTAAGGGAAGCAGTCAAACTTGCACCTTCCAATGTAAAATACAAACTTGCACTTGCTGACTTATTATATGAAAAAGGAAAATACGAAGAATGCAAAAACCTTTATACTCAAATTCTTTCAATAGATTCAAAAAATCAAAAAGCACTGTTCAGAATGGGAAATATATACTTCAGGGAAGGTAAATTTCAGGATGCTCTGAGATATTACGAAGAAGTATTAAAACATAATCCCGATGATAAAAAGGTAAAAAGAAATGTTGAAATTATTAAAAAAACCCTCAATGCAAGAGCTTAAAAGAATAAAAGAGATAATCCTTTATCAAAGAGGAATTGACCTTTCTTTTTACAGGGAAACCTATTTAATAAGAAGGGTCAGGGTGAGGATGAGGAAAAGAAGAATATGGGATATTGAGGAATATCTTAAGAAACTCGAAAAAGACGAAAATGAACAGAGGGAATTCATAAATGAAATCGGGATCAATGTCTCATCCTTTTTCAGAAACAGAAAGACATTCGAAAAAATAAAACAGATAGTTTTACCCGAACTCAGAAAAAAGAAAAAAATTTTAATATGGAGTGCAGGCTGTGCAATGGGAGAGGAACCCTATTCCCTTGCCATCCTTTTAAGAGAAGAAAATATAAATAATTATAAAATCATTGCAACGGATTCTGATTCCGAAGTAATTAAAAAGGCAAAGGAAGGAGTATATACAAAAGAAAAAGTTGAGGAAATACCCGTAAAATTTTTGAAAAAGTATTTTTTCAAAATAAACTAAAAATATAAAATAATGGAAGAACTTAAAAAAAATGTAATCTTTATGAATCATAACCTGATAGATACACCCCCTTATAAAGGATTTGACCTTGTTCTTTGCAGGAATGTGGTTATCTACTTCATAAAAGAA
>JAJRUZ010000101.1 GCA_024277525.1 Caldifarciminota bacterium
AGGGGAATGTCAAACTCTTTATTTTTGATATAACGGGAAGGAAGAGGTTTTCCTTTGAGAAAATTCTGAAAAGAGGGATTTACAGTATAAAGATTCCGGAATTTCCGTCAGGAATATACTTTGTTGAAGGCAAATTCAAGGGTAAAAGGATGGTGAAAAAGATTATAAGGGTGAAATAAAAAGAAAACGAATTTTGTGCGATAAATCGCACCGCTACGTTTTGTGTTTATTGTGTTTGTTGCGGTCGCATTCATGCGACCCGTTTTTTTTCTTGCGGTTCGGAAGCTGCTTCTATAACCCACATCATAATCCGGATTAATATATTTCCTTTTCAGATGGATATTCACCTTTTAAAACATCTTCCCTAAATTTTGAAATGGCATTTGAAATTTTTTCCCTCAGGTTTTCATAAATACGAACAAATTTTGGGTAAGGGGGCTCGGTATACCCCAATAGATCCCATACGACAAGAATCTGACCGTCACAGAACCTTCCTGCTCCTATTCCTATTGTGGGAATTTTTAATTCCTCTGTTATCTTCTTTGCGGTCTCCTCTTTAATTCCTTCAAGAACTATCGAGAAAACACCTGCCTCCTCAAGCAATTTTGCATCCTTTTTAATTTTTTAACATCTTTTTCTGTTTTTCCTTGAACTCTATAACCTCCTATTTTTAAAATCCATTGCGGAGTTAAACCTATATGTCCCATTACGGGAATTCCGTTTTTAACAAGATACTCAATAACTTCAATGGATTCTTCTCCGCCTTCAATTTTAACCGCATCCATACCCGCTCTTATAAATTTTCCCGCATTTTTTATTGCTTCCTCTTTTGATATTTGAAAGGAAAGAAAAGGCATGTCACCTACAACAAGGCTTCTTTTCACACCCCTTGCAACCGCAGATGCAAATACAAGCATTTCATCCATAGTTATTTTAAGCGTATTTTCATACCCCAACAACACATTAGCTACACTGTCGCCCACAAGAATTATATCAATTCCTGCTTCATCTTCAATTTTTGCCATCTGATAATCATAAGCAGTAAGAGCAACAATTTTCTCCTTTCCTTTCTTTGACGCAATATCGGTAATTGTGAGTTTTTTCATCAATTAATCATAAGTCGGGATATGATTTGTAATCAATTAATAACTATTCTTATAATTTTCTATGGAATTTTCAATCATTGAAAAAATAACATTATCTTTTTATTTTTTAATTTCTATCATTTTTTTCTACCGGGTTGCTGAACGCAGGATTAAAATTATTCTCAAAAATACCCACATTCCGAAAGTTCCATTCGGTAAAGGCATTAAAAGGGTTTTATTAAGGGTTTTTTCTCAATATGCTCTTATAAGACAACGTCCTGTTCCCGGTCTCTTCCATGCATTTTTATTCTGGGGATTCTTCATATTTGTAATTTCGACATTTGATATGCTGCTTTCTCTTTACGGCTTACCATCCTTTCTTGAACATGAATTCCTTTTCTTCTACAGATTCTTCATCGACACTTTTGCACTTCTTGTTACTATCGGAGTGCTCGGACTCGGGATAAGGAGATTTTTCTTTAAATCCGAAGCAATCACAAAACCGAGACCGGAAAATGAAGTCCTTCTTTACGGAAAAGCAAAAAAGGCTCCTCAGTTTGAATCTTTTCTGATTCTTCTCCTGATTTTCATTTTGATGGTCTCCTATCTTTTTGAAAGTGCATCCGGAATAAAACTCGGGATAAGACTCTCATCGGGTAAATGGATTTCATCCTTTTTACTCAACTATGTTCCTAAAAGTGTGTTTTTCTGGAAATTGAATTATTTTCTTCATCTTATAACAGTATTTCTGTTTTTGGACTTTATTCCTGTTTCAAAACATTTCCATATATTTAACGGAATAATAAATGTATTTTTTTATAATCTCCCTTCCTATGCTTACATATCCAAACTTGACCTTGAAAAAGAGGATGTTCCCTGGGGATATTCAAAACCGGAAGAGCTTTCTTTTAATGAAAAATTTGATGCTTTTTCTTGTATAGAATGCGGAAGATGTCAGGACTTGTGTCCGGCTTACAATTCGGGAGCTCCCCTTTCTCCTAAGTATTTGATTGTAAATACAAGGCAGATTCTTGAAGAAGCGAGTGATAAAATTTTGAAAGGAGAAGATACGGGTATTTCGCTTGTTGGAACCGCAATTTCTGATGAAGCCCTTTGGTCATGTACAACATGCGGAGCCTGTATGGAAGCCTGTCCGCTTGATATAAAACACATTCCTTATATTTTAAATATAAGAAGAAGTGAGGTGCTTTCGGAGGGAAAATTTCCTCAGGAACTTTCAATATTTTTTAAGAATATGGAACATAGGCAAAATCCTTGGGGATTATGGGGAGAAGAAAGGATAAAATGGACAAAAAATCTTTCTGTGCCTTTTGCAAAAGATAAAAAAGAATTTGAATATCTTTATTTTGTTGGATGTGCTTCTTCATTTGATGATAGAGCACAGAAAATTGCAAAAAGTGTGGTTGAAATATTGAATAATGCAGGAATTGATTATGCAATCCTCGGAGAAGAAGAAATGTGTAATGGTGACCCTGCAAGAAGGGCGGGACATGAATATCTTTTTCAGATGATGGTTGAAGCGAATATTGAGATTTTTAATAAATATAAATTTTCGAAAATTCTTGTGCATTGTCCGCATTGTTATCATGTCTTTAAACATGAATATCCTGATTTTGGATTTAAAAAACAGGTTGTTCATATAAGTGAATTAATTTGTGATTTGATAAAAAAAGGAAAGTTGAAAATCGAAAAAAATAAAGAGAATTTTACTTTTCATGACCCCTGTTATCTCGGGAGACACAACGGAATTTTCGAGGAGCCGAGATTTATAATTCAAAAATTGGGAAATTTAAGGGAACTTAAACATTCTGCTGAATTTTCTTTCTGTTGCGGAGCAGGGGGAGCAAGAATGTGGATGGAAACAAAGAAGGGAAAGCCTGTTAATCAAGTGAGAATGAATGAAATTAAAGAGCATGGAATAAAGAATGTAATTGTCTTGTGTCCTTTCTGTTTGAGAATGCTTGAAGATGCTAAAAAGGAAATAGGTGTGGAGGAATTTGATATAATGGATGTAACAGAAGTTATCGCTCAAAAAATATGAAAAAAACTTTTAAAAATCTTAAAATTTAAATCATGGAAATCGCGATAAAAGAAATTTTAACCGAAAAAGCTTTGAATATAAGAAAAAAGATAATAAAAATGCTTGCAAAAGCAGGAAGCGGACATCCCGGAGGGTCACTTTCAATGGTAGAAATTCTTGTTACCCTGTATTTCGGAGAAATATTGAAATACCGTGAAGAGGACCCCCTGTGGGAAGAGAGGGATAGACTCATCCTTTCAAAGGGACACGGAGTCCCTGCCCTTTATGCAATATGGTCTGAAATAGGATGGATTCCTGAACATATGCTCTGGACTTTGAGAAAATTAAATTCCCCCTTACAAGGACATCCTGACAGAAGAAAACTTCCTTTACTTGAGATATCTTCGGGGTCCTTGGGACAGGGTCTGTCAGTCGGAATAGGGATGGCACTTGCAGGAAAAATGGATAAAAGAGATTACAGGGTTTATGTAATTATGGGGGACGGTGAAATGGATGAAGGACAGGTATGGGAAGGAGCAATGTTTGCAAATTTTCATAAATTAAATAATTTAACTGTCATAGTGGATTACAATAAATTTCAACTTGACGGTCCTATAAGAGAGATTCTTGATTTTTCGCCCCTTGATGAAAAATGGAGAAGTTTCGGATGGGAGGTTTTTGAAGTTGACGGACATTCCTTTGAAGAACTGAAAGAAGTACTGGGAAGAGTAAAAGATAATAACTTCGAAAAACCACAATGCATAATAGCACACACCACAAAAGGTAAGGGCATCTCTTTTATGGAAAATAATAATTCTTTTCATGGGAAGGCACCTACAAAAGAACAGGCAATAGAGGCATTAAAAGAACTGGGAGAAGAGAGTCCGGAAATTTAAGTGATAAAACTTTCTCTCTGGATTAATATTTTTTTTCAAAATCCTTTAATATTATATAAACAAAATAATTTGGTAATTCAAATCGGAACCTTTGAAAAAGAAGATACTTTTTTAATTTTTATTAAAAAAGTTAAAGGGATAGAATTTGAAAGAAAGCGTATTGAATTCATAACAGAAGAGGATAAAGATTATAAATTTAAAATAAAAGCAACCCCGAAAGATAAATTTTTGTCTTTTAAAGTAGAATTCTGGAGCACGAGAGCATTCAGAAGAAGAGCAAAAATGTGGGAACCAGGAGGATGGGGTAAGAGGTTTAACTATTACATCACATCACCTTTTAACGATACATTGTTTCCTCCATCCGAAATACAAAAAAGAAAGCCCCCTATTTTTTCCTTTAACCCTTATTCCCTGAAATTTGAAAAAGAGATTTTTAAAATAGATACAAAAAGAGCACAAAAAAATATCGAAATAATTGAAAAAATAAAAAGTATCATAGAATTCATTTCTGATTCTTCGGCACTTTTGCTTTATAGGGATGTGAACAAAACCTTCTTTCCTCCGAAAATATCAAAATTTGAAGATAAAGTCAAATATCTGTTGAAAAATGGCTGGTTAAAAGCATTGAAAAACAAAAAGAGAAAAGAATTGATTTATGAGATAAGCAAGGAAAATAAAGAACTGCTGAAAATGAAAATGCAAACAATTAAAGAAAAAGAGAGAATAAGGAAAATTCTTTTATATACGCCTTTTACTTTGCTTCTTTTGTTCTTTTTATTTCTTCTTTATAAATATTTTTTGAGTATAAGAAAAAGCCAAAAGGAAATAACTTCAAAAAAGACAGACAGATTAATAGCAATCGGAGTCATAGTATATACAATTTTTATGGTTTTCTTGGTTTTTTCACCCTATTTAATAACTCCTGCATTCAAGGCAAAGATCGAAAATTCAAAGTTTCTTATTACAAAAAAAGTTCTTAAATTTATTCTTGAGTTTAAAATAAAAAAGGTTCTTAAAAAAGACTTCCCGGATTATGAATTTCATTTTCATAATTTTTATAAATATAGAGACAGATTATTTATCGATGTGGAATTTACTAAAAGAGGGAAAATACAGTTTTCTTTCCATAAAACAATTCGATTAAGGAAAGATGAAATCAGCTACAAAAAGAATGAATTTAAAATTATAGAAAAATTTGAAAAAGATGAAAGAATAAAAGAGTTCTGTCGGGAACATAAGATTAAATTTGCAAAAGTGAAATATGACGAAATAGAAGCCTTTGATGCCGATAAAAAATATTTCATAACTTTTAAAAATGGAGAAATAACCTCTTACAAAGCAAAAGCGGATTTTGAAAGTTATCTTTTTCCGGAAATCATTATAATAAATTATTTTTGTCGAAAAAGAGGACTTTTTCCATCCGAAATATGGTATCTCGGTGATGAATTCGGGGAAATAAAAAAATTCAAAGTCAGTTTAAAAGGATTTAAAGATTTCATGGAAGTGAAAATAAGAAAACGAAAAATAACAGAGTATGTTTTCAAGGGTGAGAGATTAAAATTAAAAGATATTAATAATTTAAAAACTATTTTGAATAAAATTTTATTGAAAAATCTCAATTTTTCTTTTAAAGAAAATCTTATTTTGAAAAACTTTTATATTGAGAAAAAACCGGACCTTTTTAATGAAATTTATGATAGATATAAGGTGAAAATGATATACCGAATAAATACGGGAAAATGGATTGATGATAGATTGGAACTCAAATTTGAGTTTTATTTTTTTAAAGATAGTTTAAAGATAAGGAATTTAAAAGTAAATGGTGAAGAATTTGATATTTATAAAAAAATTCAGTTTAATTTTAATGAAATTTTAGATTATAAAAATTTAAGGGAAATCCTTTTTAAAGAACTTCCTTCTCAGAAAATTTATAAAAGAATATTTCCAGAATTTTCGGTTTTAAAAAGGAAATTTTTCCTTGTGGGAATTTATTCCACTCATAAGTTCAGAGTAAAAGTAATGGTGGATGTATTTACAGGTGAGGTTAATATAGAGAAAGAAAAAATTGTAATTATTTATTAAATTTACTTAAAATTTTAAATGCGTGAATTTAAAATCGGAAAACCGACAAGGGCTGCGTATGGAGAGACCTTGGCAGAAATAGGAGAAAAAAATAAAGATATTGTTGTTCTTGATGCGGATCTTTCAAAGTCGACTCATACTTATATTTTTGCTCAAAAGTTTCCTGAAAGATTTTTCAATTTCGGAATTGCTGAAGCAAATATGGTGGGTGCTGCTGCAGGTCTCGCAAGATGCGGAAAAATTCCCTTTTGTTCCTCTTTTGCCTGCTTTATGGTTAATAAAGCCTATGAACAGATAAGAATTTCTGTTGCAGGAAGCGGATTGAATGTCAAATTTGTTGCCTCTCACGGAGGGATATCGGTAGGTGAGGATGGATTTACGCAGCAAAGTGTTGAAGATATCGCTCTTATGTGCACCTTCCCTGATTTTACAGTTGTTGCTCCTGCGGATGAGGTTTATACAAGATGGTTGATAAAAGAAATTGCGGAAAGGGAAGGACCTTTTTATGTAAGGACACAGAGACCGAAAGCACCTATAATTTATGAAAATAAAAACAGATTTGAGTGGGGAAAATATATAAAACTTGAGACCGGAGAAGATGTTGCAATATTCAGTTACGGTTTGACCGTTTCCGAATGTTTAAAGGCTCATAATTTGTTAAAAGAAAAAGGAATAAAAGCCTCTGTTTATGATGCCCCTTTTATAAAGCCGATTGATAAAGAGACAATACTTGATATAGCAAAAAAAATCGGTAAAATTGTGATTGTTGAAGAGCATTTAAAAGACGGTGGACTCGGTTCGAGAATAACAAGCTTTCTTTCGGAACATTATCCTATTCCTGTCAAAATAATTGCCATAGAAAATACCTATGCTGAATCCGGAAAGCCCGAAGAATTATTTGATAAATACGGGCTTTCTTATAGAAAAATTTACGAAAGTGTGATTAATTTTATAAAAACAAATACCCTTTAAACAGAATAAAGGAGTGTGAATTCATCCGTTGAAAATCGGAAAAAAGTTAAAAAATACTTGAAAAATCCGTTTTTTATCCCTTATTTTTAAATTGTGGGGCCGTAGCTCAGTTGGGAGAGCGGCAGGCTGGCAGTCTGCAGGTCGTGGGTTCGAATCCCACCGGCTCCACTTCAACTGGTGATGAAGATTATGAAATTATTTCCACTTTATGTTTTGGTATTTTGTACTGCGGGACAGAATACTAAAATAAATGTAAGTGAGAAACAGCAAACAGAAGCAAAATACCTTTACATCCGTGCAAGGGCTTATCTCAGTCAAAAAAGATATGATGAAGCAATTCCTTTACTTGAAGAAGCAAAAAAGAAAGACCCGAGCTTTGTTGATGCGTATATTGCTCTCGGAAATGCTTATATCGGTAAAAAGGATACCCTTAATGCTAAAAAGAATTTCTTAGAAGCAACAAAAGTTGCTCCGAAAGACAAAAGGGGATATGAAGGACTCGGTTTCTTATACGGTTTTTATTTAAGAAAAAAAGAAACCGGAATAAAATGGTATAAACTTGCTTATAAGCTGGATCCGAAATCAACAACAGATTTATTAGCAATTGCAAGGCTTTATGAAAAAATAAATATTGATAGTGCTGATTTTTATTATAAGAAACTTCTGGGTCTTGATCCGGAAAATCCCGAAGGATTAAAAAGATATTTAAACTTTCTTGTGGAAAATAAAAAATATGGAGAGGCGCAAAAATATGCCGGAAAAGCAATAGAGAAGTTGTCAAATGATGAAACCGTGATGGAGAGTGCATTCAAGGTTTATATTCAGATGGGCGAAGCAGAAAAAGCAGTGCAAATTGCAAGCAATTTAATTGCTAAAAATCCGGATAATTACATTTATTATTTAATGAGGGGAGAGGCATATGCTGCTTTAAATAAGTATAAAGAAGCTCTTTCCGACTATAACAAAGCAGAAAATATGAATCCCCAAAGTATAGGAGTTCACATAAGAAAAGGAATTTTATATCTTGATTTGAAAAATTATAATAGGGCTCTTCAGGAAGCTAAGAAGGCGCTTGACCTGGGTCCGAAATCCGAAGATATTCAATCAATCATATATTATGTAATTGCGGAAGCTTATAAGGAGATTGCGTTAACTTATGAAAAGCAAGCAAAGTCTTATGAAAAATCAAAAAATAAAGAGGCTGCAAGGGAGAAATGGAAAAGTGCTGCAAAAAAGTGGGAAAGTGCAAAGAAATGGTATCAAATGATTTACTCGCTCGGAGATACTCCTTATCGGGATTATTCAAGAAAAATGGTTGATTACTGTCAGAAAAAGTGGAAAAAGGTGCAGAGGATTATATTGGGTATAGAAGAAGAGCCGAGATGAAAAGAGGCGGAGTATTAAGGACAATCTTGATTTTAATTTTAATTGCGATTATTATAATATATGGAGGTTATCCGCCTTTTATTTCTTATATGTCTTACTTATCAATTAAGGAAAGGTGTAAAGAGCTTGCGAGGTTTGCAAAAATGTATAAAAGCACCGAGGATATAAAAAATAAAGTAATTGAAAAAATTAACGAAGAAGGACTTTATGTGCGACCTTATCGTGTTTCGGTGTATTATGAAGGGGAAAAAATAATAATCAGAGCAAATTTCACGGATACATTAATCTGGTTCGGCGGATATGTAATTGTGCCTTTAAATTACAAACTGGAGGTGAAACGCCTTCCCGCTCACATCGAGTAAAAAAAGAAACCTATTGAAAGGAAAGGTTCTTGTTCTGAATCAAAACTATGAGCCTCTTTCTTTATGTACCGTTAAAAGGGCAATTGTTCTTTTAATATTGAATAAGGCAGAGTGTGTGATTGAAAGGAACGGTAAAAAGATACGTTCTCAATACATTGAAATCAATGTACCCTCTGTAATCAGAATAAAAAGATTTGTGAATTACAGACCCTATAATGTGCCTTTAAATAAAAGGAACATAATGAAAAGGGATAAATACACGTGTCAATATTGCGGAAGAAAAGGAGTAGAGTTAACCATTGATCATGTAATACCCAGAGACAAGGGAGGAAGGGACACATGGCAAAATCTTGTGACATGTTGTAAAGATTGCAATGCAAAGAAGGGAAACCGAACACCCAGGGAAGCGGGTATGAAACTTCTTAAAAAACCGAGGAAACCCACTTATTTTCATATCCTTTTCTCGGAAGAAGAAATACCGGATGAAAATTGGAAACCCTTTTTGTTTCTTTAATTTTATTTTTTGTTCCGATAAAAGAAATAAAGATAAAAGGTTTTACAAAAGGTTTGGAAAAAAAATCACAGTTTATATTTAAGGAATTTTATGAAAAGGAAGCAACAAAGGAAAACCTTGACAGATTAACAGAAAGATTACTCGATTTTTTGTTAAAACAAGGATACCCGTTTGTAAGAATAAGATTTACGGGTTTTGATACAACAAAAGGGGGATTAAAAATAATTATAAATGTGAGTAACTTAAAACCTGTTATAATAGATGATATCTCCCTGGACAAACGGATAAAGACAAAAAAGAAAATATTTTACAGATATTTTCCCTTAAGGGGTAAACCTTTTGATATTCAAAAATTTAATACTGGTAAAGAAAAAATTGAAAGATTTCCTTTTATTGAAATAAAAGGATTCGATTTCAGAACATATGCAGGTAAGAATTATATTTACTTAGATGTTAAAGAAAAACCTTCGAGTTCCTTTGAAATATTTATGGGTTACAATGTTGAGAAGAAGATTCCGCTCGGTAAATTGGATGCAAATATTAACAATTTATTCGGTGATTTAAGGTCTTTCAGATTAAAGTGGGAAAGATTTGCAAAAGGGAAATCCGACTTTAAATTTACTTATACCGAACCTTTTATAGGTCCTTTTGAGCTTTCACTTTCCCCTTATTATTCATTATCTCAAAGGGAATCTTTATATGTAAAAGAAAATATAGGTTTAAAATGTGCTTATTATTTAAAAAAAGGTAATTTGTCTTTGTTTTATGAATATGCAGAAGAAATTCCCTTTAAGAAAAAATCAAAATTTTTGAATTCAAGCGGTTCAGAAATAATTGTGGGAAAAAAGACATTTTTTCCTTCAGATGCATTTTATTTTTCAATATCAGGAAAAATTATAAAGGGTAAAAATGAATCTTATAAAGGTTTTGCAAATTTGTTTGTATTCAAAAATATTTTGTTTAATTTTTATATGCTTTTAGACTTCTATGCAGGGGGAATTAATTTAAAAGATACCCTTCTTTCCGAGTACTTTTACTTGGGAGGAACAAAACTTCCGAGGGGTTATGCGGAAGAAGAGTTCACAGCCGAGAAATTCCTTACCGTATCCTTTGAAAATCATCTAAAATTTAAAAACCTTTCAATATTTTTATTTATTGATTATTCTGTTATAAGTTCAATTTCGTCGGTTTTTTTACACAGACTCGGTTATGGAATAGGGTTTACAGGTTTTACCTCAAATATTGAGACAAAGCTATCAATTGCTTTCCCTTATAGATATGATTTTACTTCTGCAAAAATTCATCTTATTTTTAAAAATTATTTTTAAATCTGTGCAAATTTTTCATATTCTGTGCAAATTTTTTACAATATTTTCTTATAATCATTGGAACAAACTTTATAAATTATTTTACTTATATGGTCTTAATGGTGTATGATATAAAACTAACTTCTAATAGGTTCAATTCCTATATAAAAAATTAAAAAATATGGAGCGAATAAAAACAAAAGAGCTGTGTAAAAAGGGTGTAAAAATACTGAGCCTGCTTGTGATAAGTGCTTCTCTATGGGCTCAGGCGCAGATATTTGACATAGGAGCAGTATACCCGCCCGGTCAGACAGCTGCAAAGACAGGAGACTATGTAATAGTTACTGCAACAATACTTCCCATAGGAGGAGTGGATTCTGCTTGGGTTGATGTCTCTGCCTTGGTAGGAGTAGCAGGTTCAACTGTGACCATGTATGATGACGGTAATCATTTTGATGGTCTTGCAGGAGACGGTATCTGGGGCTCTGACTCTGTTCTTATTGACACTGTCGGTACTGCCTATCATGTTGTTACGGTTTATGCAGAAATAAGAACTGCAACTGACACTATTATTACGAGCAACAGGGGTGTTGTAGGAGTGGATAATCAGATTCCATTCATTGATAATATACAAGTGGAATATCCGCTTGGGCAAACTGCTGCAAAGATGAATGATGAAATAAGAATTACTGCCTATGTTTCGGATGTAAAAGGGAATGTTGATGTTGTTCTTGCAATAGACAATTCAGGTTCAATGGCTGATACCGTGCCCGGAGATACTCTTACAAAGCTTGAGGCAGCTCAATTGGCAGCCGATACATTTCTTACAAAACTTGATTCGCTTGACAGAGCCGCTTTGTGGAGTTTTTATCATGTTAGCCCTGTTCCCCCTGTTACTAATGTTGAAACTCTAATAGTGCCTCCCCCTCCACCGATGTATCAGTTTACCACGGACAAACAATGGGTAATGGATTCAATAAATGCTCTTACTGCATCAGGTGGGACCCCTCTTTATGACATAATAGTTAAATCTTCACTTCATGCTCAAACATCTGTTAACATTCCGGCTGTGATTGTTCTTACGGATGGTGTTGATACTGAGTCAGATAATTATTCAAGGACAGATTGTTATTATCAACCCGTCCCTATATTTACAATCGGCTTCGGAGACACCCTTTACCTTGATGAGGCATTTCTTGATTCGGTTGCCTCAACCTCTGCAGGCGGAAAGTATTATTATGCACCGAATGCTGCACAACTTGATTCAATATACCGTGAAATTGCAAATATTATTGCATCGTGGGATGCTCCTAAGGGAATCCAAGAAGTATGGGTTGATGCAACACCTTTCGGAGGACCGTCAAAAGTTCTGATGTATGATGACGGAAATCACGGTGACGGAGCAGCAGGAGATACAATTTACGGAACCGACTGGATAAGGGTTAATTCTGCAATTACGGATACCGTTCAATTTACCGTTTATGCCCTTGATGTTGCACATAATCAAAGGCAATTAACAGGAAGTGTTTTGCTTGATAACATTCCTCCTTTTATTTTTGATTCCTTAAAAGTAACTTATCCTGCAGGTAAAAATGTTGTTCATAACGGAGAAAAGGTCTTCTTCACAATAGGAGTAAGGGATACAGGGAGAGTAAGCGGTATACAGACAGTTTATTTAGACGCAACACAAATAGGGGGTCCTTACAATGTTCCGATGTATGACAACGGATTAGGAAATGATACACTTGCAGGAGACGGAATTTATACTTCTGATTCCATTATTGTTAATGCTGATGACATTTCTGGAACAGCGGCTGTTTATGCATATGCTTATGATGTTGCATTTAATCTCGTGCAGGCAGCCGGAGGAGTCCTTATTGATAATGTTCCCCCTGATATAGTGAATATTACGGTTGTGTATCCGGAAGGGCAATCTGCTGCAAAGGTGGGTGACCAGATTCTTATAAAAGTGGAGGTCACGGATGCGGTTTCAGGGGTTGACACCGTTCTTCTTAATTCTGTGAACATAGATGGAGCAACTCATGTGATGGTTGATGATGGAACAAATGGAGATGAAGTTGCAGGAGATAATGTGTATTCATATCTTATAACCGTTACAAATAATGTAACAGGAACCGTACCTTTCACCATAACAGCAGAAGACAGGGAAGGAAATACAGCAGGACCTGTAACCGCAAATGTTGTTCTTGATAACATTCCGCCTCAGTTTATCTCTGTGACTGTTGATGCTCCGGATAATATTTTCTATAACGGAGAAACCGTTAATTTGATTGTAACAGCGGATACCGCCGGTTATAATCTTTCTGCCGATTTTTCACCCATGGATGATAATTATATCCCCGGAGCAGAGTCAGTAAACGATAACGGAGACGGGACATATTCTGTCAGATACACCATATCCGAAAATAATTCAAGACCTAACGGTTCATACACGATTACACTGATTTTAACCGATGCGGTAGGGCTTTCCGATACGGGTTATGTACTTCTTGTTCTTGATAATTCCGGTCCTACCACATCGGATATAGGATTTGTTTTGGATCCGCAAAATGATAGTATAATTAATGCACCCGATACGGTAATAGCTACCATAAAAGATTCAAACGGAGTTATTGCTGCGGAATATTTTATAGATGTAATCGGAAGGGACGGTGAGGGAACATCGATGACTGTTAGTCCTTTCGGGGCTGACAGTGTGATAGCAAAGGCTTATCTTGATACAGCGGGTTTAACCCAGGGGCATCATACCATTTATATTCACGGTTTGGATTCAACCGGTGTCTGGGGTTCATTCAGTTCAATGGATTTTGTATTTGATTCAAGGTCTCCTACAATTGAGAATATTACGATTACTTATCCTGCGGGACAAAATGCGGTAAGGGACGGACAGCAAATCAAGATTACTGCTTTAATAAAGGATGCGACAACATCGGTTGATCC
>JAJRUZ010000102.1 GCA_024277525.1 Caldifarciminota bacterium
AGGAAGTTAAGCGGTTTCAGAAAGTTTCACAAAGCAGGTATTTACGGTTATTACATCAAGCCAAAATCTTCGGGGAATTATGTAGTTATTTTAAAAGCAGGAAATAAAGTTTTAAGGAGAAAGGTATTTTATTTGAAATAAAAAGAGAGAGCCGGAATTTTAGACAATTTGGGGAGTTGTTTGCGAGTTACCTGTTTTCTCTTGAGATTTTATATTTTTGGAAATATCCTGAATTTTTTGAAGGGATATTTTTATATTTTCTTGATAAAATGAAATGCCCGGGATTTTCATTATGCATCAATCCTCAAAGATATGTAATACATATTCGTAGCCGTCCTCTTTAAACCCGTAATATCCTTTCAAAATTCTTTTTCTCTTAAAACCCATTTTTTCATAAAATTTTATAGCTTTCAAATTTGATACCCTTACCTCAAGAAATATGAATTTTTTTCCTTCTCCCTTCGCCTTTTGTATTAAGTCATTTAAAAGAAATTTTCCGTATCCCATACCCTGATACTCTTTATCTATTGCTATGTTCATTAAATGATAACTCTCTTCATGCTCCCTTGCTATCAAATATCCGATTATCTTTCTGTTTATTTCAAGAACAACAAAATAGTTAAAAGGAGTTTTCAACTCCATTAAAAAAGAATATAACGACCAAGGCTCTTTAAATACTTTCTTTTCTATCTTCAAAATTTCAGTAATATCCTTTAATTTTGCCTTTCTCAATAAGGGATTTTTCATAGGGTAAAAATGAATATAAGGGCTTTATGTTTTCATAATCATCCCTTTCTTTTATATTCTCCTGATTTTCTCGATAATAATTTAAAATCATTGAAGGACTTAAAATCTTTATTTCATAATCAAACCTAAAATTTAAAGGTTCAAAAGTGAATAATTTAATACCCCGGGGCAATTCTTTCAATATTCTCATTACAGATTTTCCACCCTTATTATACTCTCTGAATAAAAAGCCTTCTCCTCCCTTTTTAAGAAAAATTCCGAAATTATTAAATTTTTTTCTTAATTCATTTTCAAGAACATCAAAAGTATTGACCGGTATAATTTTTATTCTTCTCGGAATTGCAAATCCGAGAGCAAATGATAGTCCCACCCTTAAAGAGGTGAATCTGCCGGGTCCTATGGTGATTATTATTTTTCCTATTTTATTTTTGTCAAAATTCTTTAATGTTTCAAAAAAGAACACCGAATGGTTCCCTTCTTTTCCGGAATAAAAACTTTTTATAAGTCCGTTTTCAGTTATCCCTATTGAGGGGTATCTGGTTGCTGATTCTATAATTAATATTTTATGCATTTTAAAACATAAAGGCCGTCCTGTGAACATACAACAAAATAAGGATAAGATATATCTCCTGATTCAATTGTTAAAGAACTTGAGAAATTTTTTGAGAAGTTATAAATGTTTATAATGTTGGGAAAGATTATATATGCCTTATCAGAGCCGAATATCCCGAAATATCTGTCTTTCACTTTTATATTATTTATGACTTGTGTTATATCTTTTTGTTTTAACAAAATAGGTGCAAGAAAGGGGTCACTTATGTAGAAAAGTAAGAGATAATTGTCAGCTGCTATAACTACGAATCTATTATATATGCTTATTGACTTTAAATTTGAATAACCCGTGGTTTTCTTAAATAGAAAAGATGGGTCATCAGGGGGTGAGAGGTAGTATCCCTCCAAATAGTTATCTCCTACCAGATAAAGATTTGAAAAACTTATATCCGCATCATAAACGGTGAAGTCTATATTTATGGTTTTTATAAGTTCCAGCGTATCGGAGTTCAATTTTAAAATTTTGAAATCACCGATTGTAACAAGGTATATGTATTGGTTATAAAACAGAATTTCACTTATTGAGCCTGAATTCAAATTAAATTCGTCAAGAAAATTAAAATCTGTGCCTGACTTTTTATAAACTCCGAGTGTGTTAGGACCGGGTGTTCCGTATGTTACAAAGAGATAAGGAGGATTATAATAAACACGATATGAAAAAGAGGGGAGGGTAAATGAGTTTAAAAGTGTTAAATTTCCGTAATTATTTGCATAAATTTTTAAAACATCGGGAGATTCAATCACAAATATTGTATCTTTGTAAATTTTTGCGTCCTTGAACCATACACCCGATTCCGAATACATTTCTTGGAGTTCGGCTTTTCTGGCATAAAAATACCAAGGATTACTTGTGGAGGAGTTTCCTTTTTCATCATAAGCAATCACATACCAAAAGTATCTTACTCCGGGAATAAGGGAATCTGTAAGAACAATTGAACTGTCGCTTACCAAAGTGTCCAGAACCGGCATTGAAAACTGATTTATTGTATCAAGTTTTACTCTGAAGTAGATGGAATCACCGTCAGGGTCGTAGGAATAAAAAGAAAGTTGAGGCAAAACAGATATAGTTGTATCTCCGACCTGAGGAGATGGATTTGAAGGGGGAGAAGGAGGATTATTTTCAGGAGGGGTTTGGAAACAATAAACCTTGGAAGTGTCCTTTTTACCCAATAAATCACTCACAACAACCTGCCAGTAAAACTTTTTGTCGGGTAATAAATAATCAAGAACAAAAAATGTGTCTCTTATGTTCTCTGCTATCGGTTCTTTAAAAATAGGGTAAGGAATTGTGTCAATGTGGATTGTGTAAAACAGGGTATCAAAGGTGTCCTTATCAATTCCTCTGTATTGTAAAGTGCAAGTGTATGAAGTGAGAATTGCTCCTGAATCAGGGAATATGAGTTCAATAAGAGGAGGATGATTGCCCGAGAATATCAAGAAATTTACATCTTTGGATCTTCCTACATTTCCGGAAAAGTCCACTGCCCGGGCATATACAACATGCTCGGATGAATCCTTTTCCGCAGTTGCATCCCATTTAAATGTTACATTTCCTCCCGACTTTGTTCCTAAGGATTTTCCGTCAACAAATGCTTCTATATAATCCACACCTCTGTTATCTTCCGCTTTAATCTTGATCTCTATTGTATCAGGAAAGAAACTTTCGCCTTCAATGGGTTTCAAAATCTTTACACTCGGAGGTTCTATATCCTTTTTTTTACAGAGTAATATAAATATCAAAAGAAACAAAAATAAAATTTTTGTTTTCATTCCTTTAATTTTAATTCAGGATAAAGCAATTTGTAAACTAAGTAATCGGATAATACATAAAAAAGATAATTCCTTGTCTCCCTGTAAGGAATGTCAAAAAATATTGAAATCTCATTTTCAGGAATGAATTTTTTCCATTCCTTAATTTTTTCCTTTCCCGCATTGTACGCACTTATTGCATAATAAAAATCAAATGAATCAATAAGTTCTCTCAGATGCTTTATTCCTGTTCTGATATTATCTTCAAGATTAAATAAATTTATCTCTTTTCCATTATTGACTTTTTTTGCGGTTTTTTCCATTAATTGCATCACTCCTTTTGCACCTTTCGGTGAAACAGCCATTGTGTCAAATAAACTCTCCCTTCTCATAATTGCATAGATTAAAGCAGGATCAATTTTATATTTATTTACATATTTCAAAACCTTTTCATAATAAGGTAAAGGAAATAAAATCTTTAATAATAATTCATCAAAACAAAGATTTTCCCCTTTTCTGTATTTATAATAAGCCTTTCTTGCAATTTTGACCGAATAATAATATTTTTTATCTTTGTTTAAAAGATAAGATAATTTTAAAAGTTTTTCCTTGTCTTTAATTTTTCCAACCCTGTTCCAAAAATCGTCTTCAAGCTTTAATTCCAGAAATAAGGAAAGGGTATCATAAGAAGGAATTTCGGTTTCATCAATTTCTGCACTTTTTTGAATACATAAACCATTATGAAGCAGAGAAAAATAGGAAAGGGGAGAATCCTTATGTATTTCTTCAATTAATTCGGAATCTTTTGTAATAAGAAATTTTAAATATTTAAAAATTAAGTTTCGGTCTTTGACATTTTCAATTATTTTAAGGACTTTTTTGAAGTTTTCTGCATCAAAATAAAAATATAACACTTCCTCGTTAATTTTTGCTTTTTTTATAATTCTTGAAATCCTCTTTCTGAATTTTTTGCTTTTTAAATATATAATTCTTAATTCCCTTATTGAACTTTTTGCAAAATAATTTTCATAAATAAGATTTCTTGAAAAAGAATTTATTGCCTTTGTTGTATCTCCGAGATAAAGATAAGTTAAGCCTTTATAAAAATTTACTTTTTCCTTATTTTTATAACCTTCTGATAATGAAATTTTAAAAAATTTCAGTGCATTTTTATAATCCTTTAATTTAAAAAATGCATATGCTTTTATAAAGTTCATTTCCGGATTTATCTTTTCTTCATTTTTTAAAATTTCAAGGATTTTTTTCCATTCTCTGTGAATAAAAAGGACTTTTATTATGTCTTTCTTAACACCTTTCTCCTTCATTGCGATAAGTTTTGCAAATTTTGAATAAGGATATTTCTGAAGGATTATTTTTTCATATTTTTCTGCTTTTTTAAAATTACCTCTTTTCCTTTCAAAGATGCTTTTTAAATAAATTATTTCAATTTCTCTTATTTTTAAAAATTTTCTTTTCTTTTTTTTAAGGAAATCAAAGAATCTTTGTGGTTCTTTCATTTTTCTTAATATTCGCATAAAAGACTCTTCATAAAGGGGTGAATCTTTGTAATTATTTACGATCTCTTCATATTTTTCTTTTAAAAAAAGCTCTTTTTCTTTGAATTTTGAGGTGTTTAAGAAAATAAACAGAATTAAAATTTGTTTAATTTTACTCCTTCAGTTTTTCAAAAAATTCTTCCGCAGACCGGACACCTCTCTTTTTTGTAAGTTCATTAAGTGCAACTGCTTCCACGAGAACAGAAATGTGTTTACCCGGATTCAAAGGCAATTCAACATATGGAATTTTTATTCCGAGTATGGTTACAAATCTTTCTTTCAGTCCTATTCTTTCGACATCAAGTGTTTCACTCCAGTCAATCAGTCTTATCACAATATCAATTTTTGTTCTTTCCATAAAAGAACTCGGACCGAATAATGCGAGAATATCGAGAATTCCTATGCCCCTTATTTCAATGTATGTCTTCACATTTTTGTTATAAGCCTCTCCTATGAGAAAGTTTTCCGGATGTTTTACAATTTTTATAAAATCGTCAGCAACGAGTTTATGTCCTCTTTCAATGAGTTCAAGTGAACATTCTGATTTTCCTATTCCGCTTCTCCCGAGAAACAGAATTCCCATATTATAAACATTTACAATATTTCCGTGCAGAACAGTATAAGGTGAAAGAAGGGAGGATAAAGTAAAGAATAGTTCCCTCATAAAATAAGTTGTGGGTGCTGATACACCGAATAAGGGACAAAAATTTTTATTTGCTTCTTCAATTAAATCGGGTGGAGGGGTAAAACCCTTTGTAACAAAGATTGCGGGAATGGGATAAGAAAAAAATTTTTTTATTACCTTTGTTCTATCAGGAGGTGAAAGCGAGTTCAGAATCATGAGTTCTGTTTCTCCTATTATCTGTATTCTGTCATATAAAAAAATTTCCTCAAATCCTTTAAATAAAAGGGCGGGTCTGTTTAGGTCTGCTGTTTGTATAATAGTGTTCAATTTTAAATTCTTGTTATAATTTTTCAGTTTGAATTTCTTTGATAAAATTTTTACCAGATTTTTTAATCTTACTTCATTATAGTAGACCCTTAAATTTTGTAATTCTTTCACCTTCCTTTTAATTTTTGTTCATATTTTTTAAGCTGTACTTCCATTTTATCTTTTAATTGGTCAACAACCGTGAAAAAATCCGAATGTTGTGAACTTGCTTTTAAAACCCCCTTTTTTACAACTTCAACAATGAATTCTCCTCTGTATCTTCCTCTCTGTTCTTCAAAAGTCAGATTTGTTTTTATTATATGTCTGGAAAACCTTTTAATTTTGGAAAGTCTTTTTTCAATATACTTTTTCATGTCATCTTTTAATTCAAAATTTTTGGCAACAATGTTAAAGTTTTCCATGATTTTAAAATTTTTTTAAAAGGATTTGAACCTTTTTTAAATTTTATAAAAATCATTTTTATTTATTCAATAAAATAAGCCCTTGCTTCCTTGTGTTCAATTTTTTTAAATTCTTCAATTGTTCCTATGAATCTTACTTTTTTGTTATAAAGCCATATTATCTTTGTAGCAACATTTTTTGTAAAATGAAAGTCGTGCGTAACAGCGAGAGAAGTTATATTCATCTCTCTCCACAATCTCTTTGTTAAATTCATTATCTTTTCTGCTGTATCAGGGTCAAGTCCTGTTGTGGGTTCGTCGTAAAATATATATTCAGGATTTGCAACAATTGCCCTTGCTATGGCTCCCCTTTTCTTCATTCCTCCTGATAATTCGGAAGGATAGAGTTTTTCATAACCCCTTAAATCAACAGCCTCTAAGGAGGCAAGAACTTTTCTTTCAATTTCTTTTTTTGTAAGTTTATAATGTTCAACCAAGGGCAATGCGACATTTTCAAAGAGGGTCATGGAATCAAAAAGAGCACTCCCCTGAAAAACAAAGCCGATTTTCTTTCTTATGTTTATAAGTTCTTTTTCATTCGCATCTACAATATTAAAATCATCATAAAGCACCCTCCCCCTTTCGGGTTTCAAAAGTCCTACCATTATTTTGAAAAGGACGGATTTTCCTGCTCCGCTTCTTCCCAGAATTATGACAAATTCTCCCTTTTTTACATCAAAATTAACATCCTCAAGAACCCATTCTGAAAATTTTTTATAAATGTTTTCTACTTTAATCATCCGAAGATGATTATTCCCAATATGTAATCAAGCATCAGAATCAAAATTGATGATAAGACAACAGCCTTTGTTGTTGCTTTTCCGACTCCTTCTGCGCCTCTTTCCGAAGAAAGTCCGGTGATGGAGCCCGAAATTGTTAATGCATATCCGAAGAAAGCGGCTTTTAAAAGCCCTCCGAATAAATCCTTGGGAAGGAAGAACATCTTTGCTCCTCTTGAAAAGACCAAATAATTTGCAATCCCGGTGAAATTTGCAACCAGCATTCCGGAAAAAATGGCAACTGCTATACCTATTGCTGTAAGAAGAGGCAATGAGACTATTCCACCGATTACCCTTGGCATTACAAGAAACCTGTAAGGACTTATTCCCATTACTCTCAAAGCATCAATCTGTTCTGTAATTGCCATGCTACCGAGTTCGGCTGCTATTCCGGAACTTATTCTTCCTGCAACTACAAGACCGGTTATTACGGGTCCGAGTTCTATCATAATCGCTTTTGCCACTCCTGAGCCTATATATATAACAGGAACATATTCTCTTATTTGATAAGCAGTCTGCACGGTTGCTACCATTCCTACAAAACTTGAAGTAAATATCACAAGAAGTAAGGAGTTTGCTCCTATATGTTCAATCTGGGAAATAATTTCTTTAAAATATTTTCTTACATATTTAAAGGAAACAAAAAATTCATAGGTTGTATAGAATAAATCACTTAAAATATAAACAAAGGATAAAAGAAAATTTTTAAAAAGGGATATCACTTCCGCCTGAAGGAGGAGTAACATGAAGGTCAAGGTTTTCAAACTTCATAAATTCTTTAATAAATGATAATCCGAATTTTCCTTGCGGTCCGTTTCTGTTCTTCGCAACACTGAAATATATGATGTTTTCGGCAAAGGGTTCTGCTTCGTATCTTTCATATTCTTCTGCTTTTTTATAAAGAAAAATTACAATATCAGCATCTTGCTCAAGGGCTCCTGATTCCCTTAAATCGGACAATCTGGGTGCAGCATCCTCATCCCTCCTTTCTTCCACTTTTCTTGATAACTGTGACAATGCAACAACAGGAACATTGAGTTCCTTGGCAAGTGCTTTTAATGAAGCAGATATATAGGCAAGTTCTCTTTGTCTTGTGTCAAATCTCGGACCCTGAACCAATTGAATATAATCAACAAAAATGATCTTTACTTTATGTTCCATTACTGCTCTTCTTGCTTTTGCCCTTAATTCCTGAACAGTGATCTTGGGTGTATCATCTATAAATATCGGCAAATTTTCCAGATTAGAAGCAGCATTTAAAAGTCTCCTTAATTCATTGTCAGTTAAAGAACTTATGTTTCTGAACTTTGCGCTTTCTATCTGTGATTCCAGGATAAGGAATCTTTGTGCAATTTGCAGTTTTGACATTTCAAGACTGAAAAGCGCAGTAGGAATATTTCTTGTTTTTGCTAATCTGAACATAATGTTCAAAACAAAACTCGTTTTTCCTACTGAAGGTCTTGAAGCAATTACCACAAAATCACCTGGATGAAAACCGCCTGTTAATTCATCAAGCTTTGTATAGCCCGAATGGATTCCGAGTGCTTCTTCTTCATCCCTTCTTGTAATATCACGGAATAATGTGTCCAATATTTCCTTTAAAGGCAAAAGTCCTTCCCTTATTTTAATTTGTGTGATATCAAAAATCTGTTTGTCAAGTTCATATAAGATATCTTCTGCCTCCTGTTCTTCCTTTTCACATTTTCTTATGGTTTCCTGACACATTTCTATTGTTTTTCTCAATAAATATTTTTCCGTTAATGTCTTAATGTAATCCTCAATATAAGCAGGATTTATTGCAAATGCGGGAAGCTCGGCAATGTACTCAATTCCCCCGATTTTTTCAAGGATCCCCTGTCTTTCAAGAACCTCAGCCACATTTACAGGGTCTATTGCTTTCTTATTTTCTACAACTTTTATAATTGCTTTAAAAATGTCCCTGTGTAAGGGTTCATAAAACATGTCTTCCCTTACGACTTCAAGGACACGATACGCAGCTTTTTGTGAAGATAACATTGCCCCTAACACAGCTTTTTCTATTTCTTTATCAAACGGTAATAGGGACCTATTCTCCTTTTTCATAAAAATATTTTACAGTTTTTTTCAACCCTTCCTCAATTTGAACCTCGGGATAAAATCCGAGTTTTTCCTTTGCCTCTTCAATATCAAGTGAAATCCTGTAAACTTCTCCCTCCCTTCTCGGTTTATAAATCGGGTCTTTTTTATAGTTTGTTATCTCCTTCAATTTTTTAAAAATTTCGTTAACACTCGTTTCTTTGCCTGTCGCAATATTGAATATTCCGGAATTTCCCTTTAAAACATATTCCGTAGCCTTTTTATTGGCTTTTACCACATCTCCGATAAAGATAAAGTCTCTTGTTTGTGTTCCGTCTCCGTATATAAAAACTTCCTCGTTATTGAGCATTCTTCGAGAAAATATTGCTATTACTCCTGCTTCTCCGAAAGGATCTTGTCTTGGACCATACACATTGCCGTATCTTAGAGAAACAAAGGGAATTTTTTCAGAATAATACATTCCGTACATCTCTGCTGATTTTTTTGACACTCCGTAAGGACTTTTTGGAACTCCTTGACAGGATTCCTTTACAGGCAAAACTTCGGGTTCTCCATAAGCAGTTCCTCCTGAACCTGCAAAAATAAATCCCTTGCATCCGTACCTGGCTGATAATTCCAATAAAATGATGGTTCCTTTTATATTAACATCAGCATCATACAAAGGATTCTTTGTTGAGACACTTACGGATGATTGAGCAGCATGGTGATTCACAATATCGGGTTTGAATTTTTCAAAAATTTTTTCCATTTTTTTATATTCCAAAATGGAAATCTTTTCAAATCTGGAATCCTGCGGAATGTTTTCTTCTTTCCCTGTTGAGAGGTCGTCTATTATAAGAACCTGATGTCCTTCTTTAATGTAAAACTCTGCCACATGTGAACCGATAAAGCCCGCGCCACCGGTTAAAATTACTTTCATTTAAAAAACCTTTATAATTTTATATTTCCTTTCGTTATTGTTTTTATTTTTAAGAATTAAAAAATAAACTCCTTTTTTATAATCAAAAGGAATCACCATATTTTTGCTTTCTGAATTTACAATTTTTTCAAAAAGTTTTCTTCCTGTTAAATCGTATAGAAGCACTCTGTTAAAAATTTTATTCAATTTTTTGTTTGATTTCAATATTATTTTATTCCTTTTCACAAAGGGAAAAAGCCTTGTTTTTTGATTAAAGGTAAATTCCTTTATTTTTGTAAATGAACCCGTTATAATATTTGTGTCTCTTAAAGGATTACCATAATAATCAAGAATGAAGTCAGGAAGAAAATATACGGTATCTCCAGGGCTCACGGTCGGTGCTCCTCCTTCTGTGGATAAGAAGACAAAGATATATTTGTTATAAATTAAAATATTTCCGATTTCTCCACCTCCGGAAAGCCATGAATGATTATTTGATAATTTAAAAACCGTATTTATATTTATTTTGTTTATTTCAGAGACAGGCTTTACATCTTCGGAAAAATAGAATGCAACAAAATCATCGTAATCAATTGATGTATCCGGATTTGTATTATCATAAGCAACGATGCTGTCACATACAGGGTTTTTCTTGTCAAATGTTCCCTCGATAAATCTTTCACCTTCCGCAGGATTTCCTTTTCCATCTTTTATTTTATAACCCGTTAACACTATGGTGTCATTTGTATAAATTTTCGAATCAGAGCCTGTAAAAATTATTATTAAACTTTCAGGAGCTTCCCATGTTGTATAAAATGAGTCACCGAAAAAACTTTGTCCTTTAAAATAAAAAAAAGAATCAATATTTGAAGGTGTAATAGAAGGAGTATTTGTAGGTTCGGAAAATATCAAATAAAGTGTATCATTAGCATTTACTCCGTCATCGTAAAGGCTCCCATCGGTTGCTCTTGCTGATTTTAAAACGGGTCCTATTATGTCATCAAAGGTTCCTGTTATTATTGTTGTTGAAACATTCCAGAATCCGAATTGGTCTTGCATTGTCACATAAACCGTGTCACCGACTTCCACTGATGGGTATTGATTACCGCTGAATGCAAGATATATCTTCAATGTTTCTCCATTGTCGGACCAAACTGCCCCTCCGAAATCTCCGTAAGAATTGAGCCATGAATGACCGTTTGAAAGCATGAAAAGAGAGTCTACATTGTTTTCGTCTATAATAATTTTTGAGGTAGGCTCGTCAAATATAAAAAGAACATAGTCATCCGGGTCCTTTCCATCCTGCTGATATTCTCCGTCCTGTGCAGTGGCAGAAAGGGCTACGGGTCCTACTGTATCTTCTTCGTAATAAATTTTTACACAATCAATCCAGGGAGAAAATTCAGGATTTGAGGTAAAGAGTTCTATTTTATACTGAATAAAAGAATCACCAACTGTAATATATGGATAATCTTCTAAACCAAATGAGTCCTGATAAAAAGGAGGGACTGAATCAAAGGGTACCGTATCCGAAAGGTCAGAATTTTTGAATGTTCTGAATTTGATGGTATAACTACCCGGAGGGTATGCTTTTATTTTGTATGCCTTTATTTTAATAGGACCCCTCTCTCCTGTGATTTTTATCGGATTCGAAATTAAATATCCGTATGATTGATATTTTGATTTAAAAAGCCTTGCTGGATAGGAAGTGCCTACAAGTATTTCATTTTTTTTATATCCGCTTCCCCTTATAGGTGTTAAAATACCCAAGTTTCCGTAATTATCAAGACTTTAGATGAGATTCCAAGATATACCATCATAAGAAGAATATACTCTTCTCAGAGGATAAGTATTTTCACTATGAGCAAGCATGTATATGATTCCGTTATTTGCTTTAAAAATATAATCAATATAAAGATTATAGTCCTGAAACACAGTTTTAAAAGTGTCATTTTCGATTATAAATACGGATGCAGGAAAATTACAGGCAATTATAAGTTTATCACTTTTTTCAGAATATATACCTCCTGTAATTGTTTTTACGGGCAATAGGGGTGATATCGGATAGAAATTCACATCATCCGTGGTTTCATAAATAATAACTCCGGTGTCTTCTGGCATTTCAAAACCGATGCCGAGTCCATTCTTTGTCTTAAATAATGCTTCTGCATCGGGTTCCGAGCCAGATGCTGATGGATATGTATAAATTACTTCCCATTCATTTAAATTTTTAAGATATCTCAGAATTTTACCTTTATCAGTTGAACAGTATAATTTATCCGAAGAGTAAGCAAGGAAATCAGAAAATTTGTTTTGATAAACAGAGGCTCCTGAGTTTGTCCATACAAAACTCGGGGGCGGGAGAACAGAAAGGTCAGGTGAAAAAAATATCCAGCCGCTTGTTGACCTTGCACCTATCCATAATGCATTACCGTAATCTTTTAAGAAAAACATTCTCTTTACACTTTCAAATGTCTTCCAAGCATCATATAATATCCTTCCTGTTGTGAAAAATAAAGAATCAACAGTGTAAAAAACTTTATAATTTACTTGAGTAGAGGTTAATTTGAAAACACCCACAAATACAGTATCTTCCGATTTACAAGAAATTCCCCTTACTTCAAAGCCCGCGGAATCAAATATCCTTGAACTCGGAACCAAAAAAAGCGAATCACGCGATATAAATAAAGTATCGGAAGATGAAAAAGGATCTATTTGAAATGCATTAAAAAAAGTTTTTATTGTATCACCTTCTACAACGGTGGTATCCCTACCTCCTGACCATGTGTGCTGAAGAATGAAGGAACCGAAAAGCAGAAATTTAAGTATCACCCTTTAATTTTTTAATTTCCTCTGTTAAAGCAGGCACAATTTCAAATAAATCGCTTACTATCCCGTAATCTGCAATCTCAAAGATCTGGGCATTCGGGTCTTTATTTATTGCAACAATAACCTTACTTGTTCTCATTCCTGCAAGATGCTGTAAAGCACCGGATATCCCGCATGCAATATACAGTTTTGGGGACACGGTTTTTCCTGTTTGACCCACTTGATGAGAATGGTCTATCCAACCGGCATCAACAGCCGCTCTTGATGCGCCCACCGCAGCACCCAAAACCTTTGCAAGTTCTTTTAAAGGTTTAAAACCATCGGGTCCACCGACCCCTCTTCCACCTGAAACTATAATCTCCGCCTCAGCAACATCTATTTCGCCTTCCTCTTTCTCTTTTATATCAATTAATTTTATTTTTTCTTCGATACTTACATCTATTTTTTCAAACTTACCCTCTTTTTTGTTTTCTTCGGGAGGAAATACATTCGGTCTTACAGAAATTGCGAATCTTTCCGTGTTTATCTTTTCCCACACATAAGCCTTTCCTGCAACAATGGGTCTTTTAAATAGTAAGTTATCGTTTTCTTTCTTAAATTCAACAATATCCTGAAGTAAAGGCAAATCAAGGAAAGCAGAAACCCTTGCCGCAATGTCCCTTCCCGTATTTGAAGCAGGAAAAATGAAAATTTTAAATTCCTTTCTCTTCACAAAACTCTTTATCGCATTTGCTATTCCCTCCTCATGAATATTTTCATTCTCGGTAAAAAGTAAAACAAAATGATCCGCGCCGTAATTGAAACTTTCCTGATAATTAACTTCCTTTCCCACCGAAAAAGCGGTTATTTCTCCTTCAAATGCATTTTTTGCAAAAGTTAAAAGTTCTAAGGAATGTTTTTTTAATTTTCCGTTTTTGTGTTCCATATAAATTGCGATCATTTTTCCCCTCCTTTTTATAAAACTTTTGCTTCTTCTTTTAATAATCTGACAAGTTCTTTTACATTGTCAGGAAAAGGAAGGTCAATTATTTTGCCGGGTTTCTTGGGAGGAGGAGGTTCAAATTTAATGGATACGACCCGATTTTCCGGAATGTTTTGGACCTCAAGTTCTTCAAGGGGCTTTTTCTTTGCCGCCATTATTCCTCTCAGAGAAGGGTATCTGGCTTCAAATTGGCATTTATCAAAAGATATAAGACACGGAAAAGGAACTTCAAATGTCGCAAGACCTCTTTCGGTTTCTTTCATTATTTTAAGTTTGTCATCCCCAAAATCTATATTCACAGCTCCGTAAAGATAAGAATAGTTCATTTTTTGGGCTATAAATGCATGGACATAGCTCCTTTCATCATCAACTGCCTTTTTTCCACAGAAAACAGCATCAGGTTCTTCTTTTTTTATCTCCTCAAGAAGCAGATTTGCAACTTGAATTGCATCCAAGACAAAAGGATTTTCTACTTTAATAAGTTTTGCCCTATCAGCACCCATTGCGAGTCCGTGTCTTATTGTCTCTTTATATTCATCATTACCCACAGCAAGAAGCACTATTTCACCCTCACCCTTTTTTTCTTTTACTTTTAAAGCAGCCTCAAGCGCATATTCATCATAAGGGTTCATAACAAAAGGAATAGAACTTAAATCGAGTCCCGAACCATCACCTTTAACTTTAATAGGAGTACCCGTATCAGGAACTCTTTTTGTCAATACAATTATTTTCAATTTATCCCTCCTTTTTTAAACAGGGATTTAAACCCTTATATTGCAACTTTGGAAAAATCACCATATTTTTTAAATACCTCCCATACAAGATGCAAAAGGTTTAACCTGTTTTTTCTTATTTTCGGGTTATCCGTCATAACAAACACATTGTCAAAAAATTTATCTATGGGTTCTCTTAATTTTAAGAGTTCCATGAAGGCTTCTTCAAATTTTTCCTCTTCAATTTTTCTAAAAGCAATCGGTCTTATCTCATTTACTTTTTTAAGAAGAACTTCTTCCTCCTCTTTTTCAAATAAGTTCTCATCCACTTCTTTATCGGTTTTCTCGGATTTGATTATATTAAACACTCTTTTCTGTCCTATTATTATCTTTTCAAAAATTTCTTTTTCTTTTTCAAAATATTTCTGAAGCACCTCTGCTTTTTTGAAAATAAGATATAAATCCCTTGTTTCACCTTCGATGACCGCATCAACAATATCATATCTTATCCCTTTTATTTCCTCAAGGAAATTTTCATATCTTTTAAAAATTTCTCTCAAAATTTTTTCCTTATCCGTTTTTAATTCTATTTTTTTGTTTTTTAAAAGCTCATAATTAAATTCAATCACTTTCTCTATATTAAATTTTATCTCTTTTTCTATTAAAAGGTAAAACAGGGCATAAAGGGTTCTTTTTAATCCCAGCGGGTCTTTTGAACCTGTAATCTTATAACCCGTGCTCATAAGAGCACAAATTGTGTCAATTTTATCCGATACAGAAATGATTTTTGCCTCTTCGGTTTCGGGCAATTCGTCATTTAAAAATCTGGGTAATCTGTATTCTTTCAGAATTTTTATAATTTTTTCTTCTTTTCCTTGCACTTTTGCATATTCAGAGGCAATAATTCCTTCGAGTTCTGTAAATTCTTTTCCGTCCCTTATCATCTCTGTTGTAAGGTCCGTTCTTATAAGATTTATTGCTTTAAAAAGTAAATTCTCATCACCCTTTAAATTTGAAATTTTTAATAAAAATTGACTTATTTCTTTAACCCTTTCGTTTTTGTCATAAATGGAGCCTAACCCTTTGATCCATGTTATTTCTTTCAAACTCTCTATTCTTTCTTCCAATGGAATCTCGGTATCTTTTTCCATATAGAATTTTGCATCTTCCAGTCTTGCAATGAGGACTTCCTCAAGTCCCTTTTTTATTATTTTGCCCTTTTCTTCTTTATTGTTAATAACAGCAACAAAATAGGGTAGAGGGGTTTTATCTTTTGAAATAACCGGGACATATCTCTGATGGGACTTCATTGCAGTAAAAATTATCTCTTTTGGAAGTTTTAAATATTCTTTCGGATATTCACATAATATAATTCCGGGATATTCCACAAGACCGGTCAATTCCTCTAATTGAATTTCTTCAATTTCAGGAGAACCTCCGATTTCTTCACATATTTTTTTCATCTTTGAGAGTATCAAATTCCTTCTCTCTTCCCATGAAGCATAAACACCGTTCTGTTTGAGAATTTTTTCATATTCTTCGACTTCTTTTATTTCAATGTCCTTATTCCCGAAAAGTCTGTTTCCTTTTGTCTTGTTAGACACAGGAAAAGGCAGGGGTAAATTTAAGATTTCATTATCCCATAACGATAGAATCCATCTTATAGGTCTTGCAAATAATATCCCTTTTCCCCACCTCATCTTTTTGGGAAACGGAATTCTTTTTATTATCTCCGAAATTTTCTCTTTTATTATTTCCTTTGTTTCCCTCCCTCCTTTTTTGACTTTTGCATAAACATACTTTCTGTTTTTTTCCTCTTTTATGATAGTATCCTCTTCTTTTAATTTGTAAGTTTCAAGAAATTTTCTGAGGACTTCTTTCGGATTTCCGTTTTCATCAAATGCGATATGATAGGGTGGACCTTTGATTTCTTCAATATATTCTTTCTGTTTTTCACTCAGATTTTTTACAATTATTGAGATTCTTCGCGGGGTCCCGAAGTTTTCAATTTTCTCAAAGTCAATTTTTTCCTGTTTGAAAATATTTTCAAATTCTTCTTTCAGTTTTAAAGAGGCATTTTTGATTGCTAATGGAGGGAGTTCTTCTGTTCCTATTTCAAACAGAAAATCAGCCATATTTTTCAATATATTTCTGAGCAACCATTGAAGCAAGTTTTCTTATTCTCTGAATCATAATCTGTCTCTCACTCGGGGAGATCACTCCTCTTGCATCCAAAATATTAAAAGAATGTGAAATTTTTATAACTCCATCATAAGCAGGCATTATCAATTCTTTTTCAATTAACTTAATTATTTCTTCATACATTTTTTCAAAAAAATTTTTCCATAATTCCGGATTTGCAATATGATAATAATATTCGGAAAATTCTTTTTCGTTGATTTTATAAATATCTCCCCATTTGATTTCTTTATTCCATTCAATGTCAAAAATTGATTTTTTATTTTGCAAGAACATAGCAATTCTTTCAAGACCGTAAGTAATTTCACATGTTATAGGGTCAAGGTCAATTCCTCCTATTTGTTGAAAATATGTAAATTGGGTAATTTCAAGACCGTCAAGCCATACTTCCCATCCGATTCCCCATGCTCCCAATGTCTCTGATTCCCAATCGTCTTCAACAAACCTTACATCATGGTCTTGAATTTTTATTCCGAGATTCTCAAGGGATTCAAGGTAAATCTCCTGGATATTATCCGGGGGAGGTTTGAGAACAACCTGATACTGGAAATATTGAAGAACCCTGTTCGGGTTCTCTCCGTATCTTCCGTCTTTCGGTCTTCTTGTGGGTTCAAAATATGCACATTTCCAGGTTTTTTTACCCAAACATCTTAGAAAGGTTGCGGGATTAAAAGTACCCGCCCCGACTTCTGAATTATAAGGTACAAAAATAATACATCCCCTTTTTTTCCAGAAGTCATTTAAATTTTGAATTATGTCCTGGAAATACATCTTAAAATTTTAAAATATATGTTGATTTTCTATCAATTAAGGAGTATAATTAATTTTAGGGATTTAAAAGGGTTCTATTCCCGGTATTTTGTTTGAAGGAGACTTGAAAATGTTTGAAAAAGTTTCGGAAAAAGATGTTTCAAAGGCAATAACTGCCGGTTTTTTGAAGATGTTTGAAGGAATAATTGAAAGTGATGTGATAATAATAGGCGCAGGTCCTGCGGGTTTAACAGCAGCAAGAGAGTTAGCAAAGGAAGGATTAAATACACTTGTAATAGAGAGAAATAACTATCTCGGGGGAGGGTTCTGGCTCGGTGGATTTTTTATGAATAAAGTCACTTTCAGGGCACCTTCTCAGGAGTATCTCAGGGAAATAGGAGTAAAATTTGAAGAGGCTTCGCCCGGGCTTTATGTTACAGATGGTGCCCAGGCATGTTCTAAATTAATTGCGTCAGCAAGTGATGCCGGAGCAAAATTTCTGCAATTGACAAAATTTGATGATGTAGTTATAAGAGAAGAAAACGGAAACGCAAGGGTTGCAGGAGTTGTGGTGAACTGGTCTCCGATAGAGGGACTACCGAGACAGATCACCTGTGTTGACCCTATTGCTCTTGAATCAAAATTTGTAATAGATGCTACAGGACATGATGCTTTTGTGGTGAAAAGTTTGGAGGATAGGGGGTATATTAAGAGAAAGGGACTGGGTGCAATGTGGGTTGAGGCATCAGAAGATGCTATTGTTGAACATACAGGAGAGGTCTTTCCGGGTCTTATTGTTTCCGGTATGGCGGTTGCAGAAACATTCGGCTTACCCAGAATGGGACCCACTTTCGGTGCAATGCTTTTATCGGGTAAAAAAGCAGCACAGGTAATTATAGAAAAGTTAAAAGTGCAAACAGTTTCGGGCTCTAAGGAATAACCTTTTTACTCAGATTTTAAAACTTCATTCAAAGCAGTTTCTATATGTGAAATCCAGTATTTTTTATATTCATTCTGAGGGATACGGTGAGTGTTGCGAGTATAATAGAAAAGGAATATTTTGACAGATTGGGCTTTATATCTAAAATCTTTACCCTCAAGAATCTCCCTATAACCCTCAATTTTCCTATCAGCATCCCGATATTCTGTTCCCTTCGGGTCAATAAATAAAATATAATATTTATTTGAATTCCTTGGTTTTAACCAGAAGATGAAATCGGGTTTGAAGTGAGCTATTTTGTTTTCTTTCGAGTTGTAATAGGGTATATAAACTTCATCAAGATGCTCATCAATTTTTGAAAATACCCACCATTCAAATTCTTTAAATTTGTTATCACTTTTGTTTAAATATTCCTCAAGATGCTCTAAAAATTTCACTTCACTCTTTGTTTTTATTACATGAGTTATATACTCAATTTTTTCTTCCTCGGTCATCACAATAGGCAAATAATAATGATTTGCAATGTGTTTTATCTTAATTTTTTTATTATGCAGTTCAAAAGTTTCTTCATTTTTTAACTGCCGAGCCTTTTTCATATATTCTTCAGGAGGCATTTTACCGTATTGATTCTCAAGTTCCCTCAATAATTCAGGATACTTTTTCACATTTTTAATTTTTTTCTCAAGTTCATCTATCTCGTCTATGTAAACTTTTATGTTTTTAAAATGTCTTATTTCATCTTCAAGTTCCTTAAGCCTATCAAATTCTTCTGGCACAATACTGAAATACTCAAATATTCTCCGAATGATTAAATCCACATCCCTGAAACTTCTATCAGACTCAATTTCGTAATATTTGTCTTTATCCAGAAGACTTTGTCTTAAGATTTTTATCTTTTCAGGCTCAGTATTGTAACGCATAAGCAAAATTCTGTCATCATTCACAAAATTTACGAATTTTTCAAGCAATTCAAAATCATCTTTTGAAATTTCAAACCTTGCAAGTTCTCTTTTCCTTATAAGAGGATAATCCACCTCTTTATATTTCGGAATCAGAAGTTTTTTACTTCTTGCATAATCGGTAATCGTAAATAAATCACCTATCAATTCCTCACCTTCCCTTTTTGCCTGAATTTTCAATTCTTTTATAACTTCTTTTATTGCATTTCTGTTTGTCCCGAATATAAACAAAGTTTCAATGGGTAAAACAAATTCTTTAATTTTCTCAAATAAATCTTTATCAATTTCTCTATTATTTGAAAGATTTATTAATCTCTTTCTTTTATTTTCCACAGGCTCAATTCTTACACCCCTTCCTACAGACTGCAAAATGAATTTTTTGGCATCGGTTCCTGTCCCTATATTTATAAACATTATTACATTGGGTCTGTTTGAATCCCAGCCCTCATAAAAACTTCTGGAACCCATTAAGATATTAATATCCGAATCATCCCTGTTTAAAGTTTCAAAATATCCTTCATCGTCAAATCTTTCATTTATCTCATATCCCGAAAATTCCTCTTTGAGCCATTTTGATATATCACCGATTTTTATTAAGGCAAAGGGTTTATCCGCTGTTTTCAATTTGAAAGCCATTTCTTTCTTATCAGAAGGTCTTATCAAAATTTCTATTCCACCGGTTGATTCAGAATTGAAAATATATTTTAGAATGTCCTTGAATTTTATATTTTTGAAAATATTTCTATCAATTTTTAAATTTTTCTCCTCAAACATAAATTCCGGTTCTTTTTTCAGTTCCTCCCAGAGTTCATCTATTGCGGAATTCAGAATTTTTTCATCAATTTCTCCCTTTCCTATCTTTTCTATTTCCCTGAAAAATAATTTCAAATCCGCATCCTCTGTATTTACAGAATTTACAAGGGTGATAAGCAGGGGTTTATGATAAAGTTTTGAATCATATTTTGATAATTTTTCGTAAAATTTCTTTGCATAGGTTAAAAGTATTAAGGATTTTAAAACTATTTTCTGTTTTTCTTCGGCATTATAATCTTCATATTTTTCTCCCTTATCCCTGAAAGCCCTTATTTCCTGTTCAAGGACAAGAATGTGCTTTCCGTATCCTTCCTTTACATAGGATGAAAGGTTAAATTCAAAAGCTGTTGTTATAACATCCCTGGGGTCTGTAAATGTGGCGGAAAAATTAAATAAAAATCCATTTCTTGAAAGGATTGAATAAATGTGCTGTCTTTTTGATTCTTCTTTGTCTCCCTTATGGGCTTCATCAAGAAAAATATACCATTTTCCATCATTATCATAATTTTTAAAATCAATTATTTTCTCCTTCTGTTCGTCACTTAAATTATCCGAGCGGTAATAAAATACCGTTATTTCTTTTTCCCTGAAAAG
>JAJRUZ010000006.1 GCA_024277525.1 Caldifarciminota bacterium
GTTCTGATTCCTGTAATGGCGATAGAGGGTGAATATACAGAATTCTGTGAATATGAAACTCCTGTTCTGGGTTTCATCTGTCATGCCTCTGGAATCTTAACAAAAGCAATAAGGGTAAGAAAGGCGGCAGGAGACAAATTATGTCTTTCTTTCGGAATAAGAAGAATGCATCCCGCCCTTTCCCCTTTTATTGATTTTTATGCTTTTATGGGAGGGTGTGACGGAGTTTCCTCAATAACAGGAGCAGAAGCCATAAATGAGAAACCCAAAGGAACAATGCCCCATGCACTTATAATTCTTATGGGTGAAGAAGAAGCCTGGAAGGCTTTTGATGAAGAAATGCCTCCCGAAGTTCCGAGGATTGCGTTAATTGACACTTACGGAGACGAGAAAATTCAGGCAATAAGGGCGGTTGAGACGGTAAAAAACCTTACGGGTGTGAGACTTGATACACCGGGTTCAAGGAGGGGTGATATGGGAAAAATAATTCAGGAAATAAAATGGGAATTAAAAATAAGGGGAAAAGAAAATGTAATGATATTCATATCAGGCGGGCTTGATGAGTATGAAGTCAAAAAATTGAAATCTGCAGGTGCTGATGGTTTCGGAGTGGGAACCAGTTTATCAAATGCAAGAACAGTTGATTATGCAATGGATGTTGTTGAAGTTGAGGGTAAACCCTGTGCAAAAAAGGGAAAGTACGGAGGGAGAAAAAGACCTTTTTATTGTGAAAAGGATAGAGTATTTGTTGTCAAAAAATTTGAGGAAGAAAGTCCTTTTTGTCCGATATGCAAAGAAAAAATGGAATCCTTATTTGTTCAATATATAAAAGACGGTGAAATTGTATATGAATTTGAAGACATAAGAAAAATAAGAAAAAGAATTTTGAAACAACTTGAAAAATTCTCTTTGGAGAATTTTGAAATATAAAAAAATATATGAATTGAATAAATTATCTTTTAAATTAAATCAAAAAAAAATAGAAGAAATCGAAAAGTATTTAGAATTGGTCAGAAAAGTATCCTCGAGAATATCCCTTGTAAGTAAGAAAGATGTTAAGATACTGTTTGAAAAGCATTTTACTGATTCTCTTTTGTTTCTTAAAGTTTTAAAAGGAAAAAAAATTGTGGATATAGGTTCAGGAGCAGGTTTTCCCGGAATTCCTTTAGCAATTGTTAAGGAAAACTGGAATTTTATATTGATTGAGAGAAACAAAAAAAAGGCAGAATTTCTGAAAAAAGTTAAAAGGGAAATCGATTTAAAAAATGTAAAAATTTTTGATGATGATTTGGAAAAATTTGAAACAGAGGACTTTTGTGAGTATGTTTCAAGAGGTGCAGGATACAGAAAAATTTTGAATATTCTTCAAAAAAGGAAATTAAAAGGATTCTTCTATCCCATTTTGCCGGAAAAGGAAAAAAACTTTAAATTCATTAAATTAAAAAATCCTTTTACAAATAAAGAAATAAAGATAGGAATTATAGAAATTTAGCTTAAAAAGGAGCTGTTCCCAGAAGTAAATTTGAGATTATCCTCGCAGGTAAAAATACAAGTATTTCAAAGAGAGGAATTCTCATTAAATAAGAAATAAAGATCAGACCCGCAAGTAAATAAAAACCGTATGGTTCAATTTCTCTGTATCTCATTTTCCATTCATAAGGTAGAAATAGAACCAGTATTCTTGAGCCATCAAGGGGAGGAATCGGGAGTAAATTAAAGAAGGCAAGGACTAAACTTATTATATAGGTTGCTAAGAATAGTTTATATAGATACAAAGTGATAAGATTTGATGTAAAAGGGAAAAAATGAAAAATTCGTAAAATAATAGAAACTAAAAAAGCAAGGATTATGTTTGATAAAGGACCTGCAAGGGCAATTTTTGCCATGTCTTTTTCAGGATTCCTTAAATAAAATGCATTTACAGGTACGGGCTTCGCCCATCCGATTTTAACAAAGAAAAGGAATATAAATCCTAATGGATCAATGTGAGGTATAGGGTTCAATGTCAACCTTTTTGCAAGCCTAGGAGTAGGGTCACCGAGTTTATCCGCAACAAATGCATGTGCGAATTCATGAACGGTTAAAGCAACTAAAATGCCGGGAACGAATATCAAAAGATTTACTATATCAAACATCACATGAATTTAATTACGAATATCGCTCTTCTATTCTTCTTTCTTGCCTCTTTTGTTTTCTCCGTAAATCTCGGACGTGAATCTCCGAAAGCGGATACATAAATTCTTTCCTTGGGAACCCCCCCTTTTGAAATCAAAAATCTTATAATCTCGGTTCCCCTTCTCGCGGATAGTTCCCAGTTAGTGGGAAATAAATCTTTTTTAGTCTGAACCGGAACATCATCCGTATGAACCTGAACTTCTATTTCTTTATAAGGAAAGTCCTTCAAAAATTCGGAAAGTTTTAATAATTTATCCTTTCCCTCCTTTGAAAGTATATAATTCCCGGGTAGAAAAAGGTTATCAGTCAAAATTGTAACCCTTATTTCGTTACCTTTTGATTCCACATTGAATTCCTTTGAAAGCTCCTCCCTTGCTTTCAAAAGGGGTTCGGGCAAAGAAGGCAAAATTGTGTCAGAGGTAAAAAGTTTCAAATTCTCAAGTTCTTTTGATAATTTCAAAAGCAAAACTTCATTTTCCCTTTTTAAATCTTGATTTTCCATTTTTAAAGGTATTATTAAAAAGAAATGTTGATAAACCGCATAAAAAATCAAAAGAACAAACAAAAAAGAAAAAAGAATCGTTCTAAATTTCAAATCTCAATGCCTCCTTCTTCAAAAAGGTATCGTTTAATTTTTTGTGTCGTTGTCTTAGGGAATTCTTCATCACGCAAAGAAAAAGATTTTATCTTCTTATAATCCGCAAGTTTTTGATTAACTTTTTCTATTTCTTCTTCAATCCATTCTTTGATTATATCTTCTGAAGGGTCAACCCCTTCAATTTTTGCCCTGTTGTCAATTTCTTCATAATCAGGATAAATTATTGCATGTATTATTTCGGTCTTTGTCCTCGGATGAATTCTTGCAAGAACAAGACACTCTTTAATTAGGGGAGATAAGAGAAGTTTTTCCTCAATTTCTTCAGGGTATATATTTTTTCCACCCTTTGTAACAATTACGGATTTCTTCCTCCCTGTTATATGGAGATATCCATCTTTATCTATAAATCCCAAATCACCGGTTAAAAACCAATCTCCATCAAAAACCTTTTCTGTTGCTTTCTTATCTTTATAGTATCCGAGCATAACAATATCACCCTTCACTGCTATTTCTCCTACTCCTTTTTCATCCGGGTTTATAATTTTGACTTCGACTCCGGGAAGCGGAAGACCGACGGATTCATTTTTTATCTTCGCTGTAGGACGATTTGCACTTACTACAGGAGATGTCTCTGACAAGCCGTATCCCTGATAGATAGGAAAACCGAGTTCTTCAAATCCTTTACAAACCCAATCTGATAATGCAGCACCTCCTGAAACAATATACTTTATTTTTCCGAAACCCATCTTCTCCCTTACACTCTTAAAAAGAATTTTTGCTGCTTTTTTACCCGTTACAGGATTTAATAAATATGAAATTACCCTTAGACTATTAAAAATAAACTTCTTCAAAAGGGGGGCTTTTTTAAGATTTTTTTGAAAACCTATATAAAGTTTCTCAAGTAACAAAGGAACAGCCAAGAAAACAGTGGGTTCGGTATCTTTCAGGTCCTCAAGCAGTTCATTAGGTTTCAAAGACCTTGCAAAGGTAATCTTTGCACCTGCATAAATGGGTGTAAGAAATCCGCATGTTCCTTCAAACACATGGTGCATAGGTAAAACCGAGAAAAGATGATCATTTTCATTAAAATCAAAAATTTTCATTATACCTTCAATATCCGATATTATATTTTTATGAGATAACATCACCCCTTTTGAAGTTCCTGTTGTTCCGGAAGTATAAAGAATAATTGCAAGCTCATCAGAATCCCTATCAACAGGAATTTCCATTTTTTCCTTAAAATTTGTAACCTCATCAAATGCTACTGTTCCTTCTTTCGGTGAAGGAAAAGTAATTATTTCTTCCAGATTTTCAATATTATCCCTTATTTCCAAAATATCATCCAAAAATCTATTGCTGACAAAAATAAATTTACTTTCCGAATGCCTCAAAAAATGTTCCCAATCAACTTGAGAGGCTCTTGCATCAAGGGGCACACAAACCCCCCCAGCCCATTGAATCGCAAAATATGAAATTCCCCATTCAGGACAGTTTTCACCCAGAATTGCCGCTCTATCACCTTTTTTAAAATTTTTAGATTTCAAAAATCCTGCAATACTCTTCACCATCTCAAGGACATCACTGTAAGTGAACTCCTGAAATTCTCCTTCTCTTCTTATTCGGAAAAGCAAAGAATTTTTAGAAATTGAATAACCTCTTAATAAAATGTCCGCAATCTTTTGCATGTTTCAATTATAAAATAATTTTTTATTTAAACTCCATAATTTTGCATATTTCATAAATGTGTGAAACGCAGAACATATTGCAAGAATAAATCCTTGCATTCCGTCCAAAAAACCCAGTTTAAAAATATACATTCTCATAAAAAAATAAAAAGGTCTTAATGTTAAATCAAAAAAATTTGCTTTTTTTCCTTTTTTAAAAAGTTCTTTTGCGGAAAGCTCTGTGTATAAATTAAGTTTTTTAAGATAATGAAACAAATCAGGGTCAGTATAATGGATTATTTTCCCCTTTTTTATTTTTTTTACTTTACCTTCTACTATTACTTTTTCATGAACGATATTTTCGGAAATTCTTGCTTTTTTTCTTTTGAATACTCTCAAAGAATAATCCGGATACCATCCACCGTGATAAATCGGTTTATTTAAAAAATATGACAATCTATTAAGTAAGAATCCGTCTGCGGAATTATTTTTTATTTCTTTTATAATTTCGTCTTTCAATCCTTCCTCGAGAGTTTCGTCGGCATCAAGAAAAATCACCCATTCGGTATTAACCTTTGAGAGTGCAAAATTTCTTTGGTTTCGGAAATTGTCAAATTTCCTCTCATATAAAACACATTTCTTTTTTTGTGCAATTTCCTTTGTTTTATCAGTTGAGCCACCATCAACAACAATTATCTTATTACAAAATGATAAAGAGTCTATTGCCTTTTCAATTGTTTTTTCTGCATTTAAAGAGATTATTATACCGGTTAAATTTAAATTCATATGTCTAAATTATAACCTCTATTAATCATATCATTTTTGTCTGGAGACCGGACTATGCACCGAATAGTTTCAATCCTTAAATCCGTATTTTCCTATCAAAGGCACAAAAACGCAGGGTCCGTGATATTCCTTTTTGATTCCTTTTTCTGTTTTAATAACTTTCACAAGGTCTTGATAAAATCTGTCTCCTATCGGTATTACAATTATTCCACCGGGGTTTAATTGCTCCAAATAAGGCTCAGGCACATCAGGTGCGCCTGCTGAGACTATTATACCATCATAAGGAGCAAAATCCATCCATCCTTCTGAGCCGTCTCCCACATGAAAAACCACATTATCGATGGAAAGCTCTTTTAATTTTTCCTTTGCATATTCAGAAAGGGATTCATATCTTTCAACCGTATAAACCTGTTTTGAAAGGAGGGCAAGAATTGCGGTCTGATAACCCGAACCTGTACCTACTTCAAGAATATGCTTTTTCTCATCCGGTTCAAGAAGTTCCACCATTAATGCAACCATATAAGGTTGACTTATTGTCTGTCCTTCAAAAAGAGGAAGGGGGGTATCGTCATAAGCAAAACTTCTTCTTGATTCCGGAACAAATATATGTCTCGGAACAGCAAGAAATGCCTCTAAAACCTTTTCGTTTGTAATTCCTCTCTCTCTTAACTGAATTTCCACCATTTCCTTTCTTAATTTAAAATATTTATCATTTTTTTCGGAATACCTCTCAAGAAGTTCTTTTATTTTTTCAATCAATGAAGAGTTCCTTTAATTTTTTAAATTTTGATAAATCAGTGGTATCAAGTTTTAAAGGTGTTATACTCACATATTTATCAAGAACAGCTTTCACATCCGTATCTTTTTCAGGGATAAGGGTAAGTTTCCCGCCTATTTTAAAAGTATATTCATTAATTCTCTCTATCGGATTTATATAATGTCTTTTGCCGAGTTTTGTAATTTTGATTCCTTTAATCTCTTCTTTTTTTAAATCAAGGAGATTTATATTAAGTAAAAAATTTTTTTTATATGCTTTTTTTTCAATAATTCTTTTTATTATTCTTTCAAGGTAATATTTTCCGGCATCAAAACAGGGGGTATTAAGGGGTCCGACAGAAAAAGCAATGGAAGGAACGCCGTATAAATATCCTTCTCTTGCTGCTCCGAGTGTGCCGGAATACAACGTATCTTCACCCAGATTAAACCCGTAGTTAATTCCCGAAACCAACATGTCCGGTTTTTTACTCATAAGTGCTTCTATTGCAATTATGACGCAATCAACCGGAGTGCCATTTACCGTATAAATGTTATTTTTTATTTCCTTTATTTTTATCTCTTTTCGTAAAGAAATTGAATGGCTTGAGCCTGATTTCTCTTTATCCGGAGCACAAATAAAAACCTGCCCGAATCTCTGCAAAATTTCTTTTGCCAATTTTAATCCTTTTGCATTTATTCCGTCATCATTAACCAGGAGGAAGGTTAAATTTTTCATGATTTATTCTTAATTTTATATTTTTTTTATTGAAAAATCCAAATTTTTATGAACAGATTTAAAAATAATAATTTTTTTAATAATTTTTAATCGGGGCGCGGGGATTTGAACCCCGGACCTCTACCACCCCAAGGTAGCGTCCCGCCAACGGCGGGACTACGCCCCTTTTATGAGTTTTTTCAAAGCATTTCCACCTTTAAATCTCTTCAACTGTTTTTCCCTCTTCAAA
>JAJRUZ010000007.1 GCA_024277525.1 Caldifarciminota bacterium
AGAAAAAAGAAAAAAATTTTAATATGGAGTGCAGGCTGTGCAATGGGAGAGGAACCCTATTCCCTTGCCATCCTTTTAAGAGAAGAAAATATAAATAATTATAAAATCATTGCAACGGATTTTGATTCCGAAGTAATTAAAAAGGCAAAGGAAGGAGTATATACAAAAGAAAAATTTGAGGAAATACCCGTAAAATTTTTGAAAAAGTATTTTTTCAAAATAAACGAAAAATATAAAATAATGGAAGAACTTAAAAAAAATGTAATCTTTATGAATCATAACCTGATAGATACACCCCCTTATAAAGGATTTGACCTTGTTCTTTGCAGGAATGTGGTTATCTACTTCATAAAAGAAAAACAGAAAAAAATTTTTAACAATCTGTATCAGAGTCTTAAAGAAGGCGGATACCTTGTACTCGGGAAGACAGAATTTTTACCTTATGATTTCATGGACAGATTTGAGTATGTTGATAGATTTGAAAGAATATTAAGAAAAAAATAATGGAGGACAAATTTTATATAATTGTTTTTGAACCCGATTATAACAAAAAATTTCCACTTTCATATCCGGAATGGAGAGTGAAATTTGAAAAAATTCTAAAGGATATGGAAAAGGAAAACATAAGATATATACATACCGGTATGGACGCAAAATTTTTTATACGATTTTATGAAGAAAATAAAGAAAATGAACTTAAAATTAATCTTCCTTTGAGGTTAAAAAAGATAGGCATAAATCCTATATACATTTTTATTCCTTTCAGCACACTTGAGTCTTTTTCAATTATTAATAATTTTAAAATCGTATTTGATAAAATAAAAGAAAACTTTTCCGGAATGAAAACACTTTATATTCCGTATATGGACAAACTGCCTCCTTATCTCCCGAAAGTTCTTAAAGACTTCGGTATAGATTACATATTTACTCAGATGGATATTAAAAAAGACTTCTTCAAGTATCTTGATAATGAAGACGAAATCAGAATAATAAATACATCATCCAATTCAAAAATAAAATTTATGCCCTATGAATCCGTTTCTTCGGAAATTAAAGAAAGATGTTTTTCCCTTGATGAAATTATCTCAGGTATTCCTGATGAAGGTGAAAGAATTGAACATATATACAGAAATTTTGAAATAAAAAAGAACTTTGATAAATTTAAGAAATTGGAAACAGAAATTTTTAGAACTCATATTTTGAATTCTGTTCTATCCATTTTGAATCCCGAAATTTCATTTTACTTTATCGAAAACGAATGGGAAAGATTTTATGAAATGTTCAAAGAAGATAAAGAGGGAAGAATAGAAGAGGAAATAAAAGAAATTGAAGTGTACAGAAATGCTTTGATAAAAGATTTTGTTGAAGACGGAGAACAGTATATAGTTTTCAATGTTATGCCTTTTGAATTAAGAATGAATGAATACCTAAACGGAAGTATATACTCGGGAAATATCCCTGCTTTAAGTTTTCATAATCTGGAAGTAAATAACGAAGAAGTTGATTTCAATGATTTTAAAGTATATGAAAGGGGGAACTTTAAATTCTTTGATTTACATCTTTCCTTCAGATTATACGGAAAAGAAGGCGAAATAAGGGGAGGATTGTATGAGGAAGAAATTTTAAAAAGAAATTATATAAAGACAAAACAGAGAATTGATTTTAAGGACAAAAACATAACTTTTGAATCCCTGTATATTCCGCATGATAAAACTTTTAAATTAAAAGGGGATATAAAAAACTTTAATAAAATAGGACTTGTCTTGAATTATGAGAAAAATTATGAAATTTTTAATCTGTCTGCCTTCGGATTTGAATCTTCCGAGTTCGAAAGGATTTACAATCCTTATTTTGTCCTAAAAGGAGAAAGAAACTACATATTTAAAACAATTCCGGGTTCTGAAATTAAATTAAAAGAAAATAAGATAGAAATATTTTTTGATAGGGAAATATATTTTGAAATAAAAAAAATAGATGAAGTAAACTGGATGGAAATCCAGAAATTTATCTGGAGACCTTTAATTTTCAGAGGTAGTTTTAAAAAGAAAATAAATTCTCTTTTTGAAATAAAGAATAAAAATGTCAGATTTTTATTTATAGATATAAAGGATAGTGAACTTTTTTTATGGCTTTTAAATTTTGAGAGTGAAAATACAAAAATTTTATTTAAAGACCCGCCTATTGAAGGATTTATTTATGATTTAAAAGCAATTAAAAAAATTGATAGAATTCAGATAAAGGACAAATGGGCTGTCGTACCTCCTCAAAAAGGAGTCTTTTGTGTAGGATTCAATTTTAAAAATCTTGCATTGAGAATTTTTTGAATGTTAAAAGATTCCCTTCTTCTTTATTATTTAAATTTTCTTATTTCAATCGGTCCGAGGGTTCCGGGAACAGAAGCACATAAGGAGTTAAGAAAATTTATTTATGAGAACTTCAAAAAATTATCATATAAAGCAGAAATTGATTCCTTTTATAAGGATGGAACAAAATTCTATAATTTAATTTTCAAAAAAGGAAAAAATAATTACATTTTGCTCGGAACACATTATGACACAAAGCCCGGAATTGAAGGAGCAAATGACTCCGGCTCGGGTGTTATTCTTCTTTTATATCTTGCAAATTTATTAAAAGATTTTAAGGAGAACTTTATTTTTGTATTTTTTGACGGAGAAGATTTCGGAGAGAATGCTCCTTTGTTCGGTTCAAAGCACTTTGCAGAAAATAACAAATACAAAATAAAATACGGGATTATTTTTGATATGATAGGAGACAAAAATCTTGACATATACATGGAGGGATATTCTTACAAATATGCAAGAAATTTAACAGAGAAATTATTTAACCATGCAGAAAAAAGAAAATGTGAATTTATGTTTAAAAAAATCAAATATCATTTAATTGATGATCATCTACCTCTTTTAAAAAAAGGAATAAAAGTTTGTTTATTGATTGATTTCGATTATCCTTATTGGCATACAGAAGAAGATACATGGGATAAAATAAGCATTGAATCAATCAAGAAAGTAGGAGAGTTTTTTATTGATTTTTTGGAAAATAAAATCCCATAATTAATTATGTTAATTTTATTAATCCTTTCCTTTTCCACATTTGATTTTGCACTTATTCCTTATTCAAGCATTCAAACGCTGGGAAAAGATGTTTTATTTTTTAATGATTTTAAATCCCTGAAAGTTTTGTACAGACCGATAATCGAAGAAGACTCAATACCGAAAGTCAACATAGCAGGAGGTTTTACAGACTATTTTATGGACATGAACACAACCTATTTCACATTCTCCTATAAAAAACTCAATTTCGGTGTATTTTCATTTAATGCAGGAAAGGTTGAAGTCACGGACTCAAACGGCTTTAAGACAGGTGAAGTTTTCAGCCCGACACATATAGGATTTGCATTCTCCCTGCCCTTTGTCCCTTTTTCGGATTTATGGAATATGAAAAAAGGAATAAGTATTAAAACACTTTATGTGAAATTAAAAGAATTTTCCTCATTCTCATTTGCTTTTGATTTTTCTTTTTTAAAAGAATTTTTTTATAAAGAAATAAAAATAAGAACATCCTTGGATTTCAAAAATATCGGATTTTCCACAAATAAAAAAGCAAGCATTCCTCCTTATGAAATTTCCATCTCAATCTCACCGGATTTCGGCAAATTAAAACCCGCAATAGGAATCTCTTATGAAGAAGACTTATTCTCCTATCGTCTCCAAGCAATACATGAAACAAACAGATTCTTAAAATTCCTGTTGGGTTTTGATTCCAGAAGAAAAGAAATAGTGGAAAGTGAAGGTCTGCATAGGATTCTTACAGGCTTTGGTGCAGGAGTGATTCTGAGCTTCAAGAGGATCTCTATATGCTATTCATACATTCCTTCGGGTGTTTTTCAGGACTTAAATAAACTTGATATATCTTTATCTTTTTAGTTTTTTAACCTCATTAATCATCTCTTTTTTACTTTACAGAAAAGAGAAAAAAACAATTTTACTCTTCTCGTTAAGAACCCTTTCCCTCTTTTTCCTTTTTTCCTTTTTAATCGGTTTTTCATTTCAAAAAAACTTAAAAATAAAAATTTACCCCTGTGTCTTTATTGATAAAAGAAGCAATTTTACAAAAGAAGTCGAAAAAAAATTAAAAAAATATAAAAAAATTTACATAAAAAAAGAGGCGGAATTTTTAAAGGAATTGAAAAAATTGCCCTCAAGCTCTGAAATAATTTATACAGGAAGCGGTTTTTTTGAAAACAAGAAACAAATAATTGATTTAATCACAAACAAAAAAATTAAATTCAATTACTTTTATTCAAAAAATTTTAAAACCTTGCCCTTTGACATTTATCCCTTTTATTTAATAAGAAAAGACAGAAAAAAAGGCTTTTTTATCAAGGGTGATAACATTATTCTTAAAATATATGACGATGAAAAATTCATAGGTGATTTTAAAATAAAAAAAGTTATTATTTTACCCCTGATTTTATCCCGAATACAACAAGAAAAATAAAATTCAAAAATAACGGATACGAAAAAACATTTTATGTGACAGACATTGATGATAAATTAAATATTAAAATATCCTCCTCTTATTTCCATCCTGTGATCGGATATTTGAGAAGATTCTTTAAAAATTATACAAACTCAAGATTAAAAGTAATTGTAAATGAAAATGAAATGGATACCATTAAGATTAAAAACTTTGATTTTTTCATTAACATTTTTGAAAAAAAATCCGATACCCCTTCAATTAACATTTTATTACCCGATACCTCATTAAAAGGAAATTTTACATTTCCGTTTGAACTCAAAACAGAAATAGATGAAATAAATATAAATTTACATGCAGAGGGAGACTCCCTGCTTATGTTCAAATTCAGGGAAAAAAATGTTCCTTTAATTTTATATAAAGAAAAATCAATTTATATAACAAGTCCTGACATATGGAAAATTGACCTTTTATCACAAGGAGAATTTTCTGACACATTCTTTAAGATATTAAAAAACAAATTTTTCCCTGATTTAAAGCCCAAAATTATCCCTCTTTTTTCTCAAATAGAAAACAAAGGAAGTTTTATCTTATCCTTTTACATAATGAGTTACTCCGAAATCCCTGATATCCTCCCGGTTTTTGTTAATAATAAAAAAATTTATTTAAAAAGAAAAGGAGAAAAAATTTTTGAATCAGAGCCTTTGGAGTTTAAGGAAGGAAAATATGAAATCAAAATAATGAAAAAGAAATTCCAAGTGAAATTTAAAAAAACTGAAGAAGAAAATATCTATTTTGACCAAGGTTTTCTTGAATTTTTAAGGGAAATAACAGGAGGCAAAAAGTATGATATAGAAAAAGAAGTGCAAATTGAATATAATGAGAAAACCGTTAAAAAGGAAATAATAAGTTCAGAGAATCTTTTATTTTTGATTCTTTTTATTATAATTTTTTCAATTGAAATCTATTTAAGAAAAAGGAGGGGACTTGCCTGATGGGATTCATATTAAAATATAAAGTATCCTTTAAGGCGAAACATGGACTTTTATCATATAAGGGAAAACCCGAAGAACTCCATGAACACAGATATACATTGATTGTTGCAATAGAGGCAGGGGAAAGGGGCCCGGAGGGTTATACGGTTGACTTTATGGAAATAAAAAATTTCGTGGATAAATTAATTCCGGATGATGGAGAGAATCTGAATGATAAATTTCCTTTTCCCACAACAACCGAAAATATTGCAGAATATTTTTATGAAAGCATCAGGGAGGTCTTCAATGTAAAAGAGATAGAATTATGGCAGGATGATAATTTATGTGTAATTTATAGGAAATGAATTTTCTGATTTTACTTATTTTTTTATGGGAACAGAAAGTAAAATATAAAATAAATGTAGAACTTGATACAACTTCAAAAATTTTGAAAGGGTATGAGGAAGTTTTGTATATAAACAATTCTCCTGATTCCTTAAATGAGATTTATTTTCATCTTTATTTAAATGCATATAAAAGTTTAAACACATACGCCTTTAATAAGTTTTTTGAAAATTATCTTATTTCATTTATAAAAATATTCGGTAATTTTTTTTACAAAGGTGCGTATATACAGATAGATTCCGTAAAAATTAAAAATAAAAAAATTGAATATGAGGTTCAGGGAACTATCCTCAGAATTCCGCTTATAAATACTTTAAAAAATAAGGATAGTGTCAAGTTGAAAATATTTTTTAAAACAAAGCTCCCCGGTAAAGTAAGATACAGGTCGGGTTATGAGAATAATCATTATGATATAGGACAGTTTTATCCTGTTGCATGTGTATATGACAAGAAAGGATGGCATAATCATCAATGGTATTTCTGGAGTGAATTTTATCATAATTTTTCTGATTATTCAGTAAAGATCAAGGTCCCCGGCAATTTCATAGTTGCAGGTGTAGGGGAATGTGTATCAGGAAATGATACTTTAAAAACAGAAGGTAAAAAGGAAGTTATTTTTAAGGCTGAAAATGTGGTTGATTATTTTTTTTCATGTGATCCTGATTTTACAGTTCAGGATACCTTCATTGATAATGTCCATATAATGGCTTTTTACAGAGAAAAAAACAAAACTTACAAAGATTCTTTTCTTATAAGAGGAATAAGGGCTTTTAAATGGCTGAAAGAACTCTTCGGAGAATATCCTTATAAATGGGTTAAACTTGTTGATGGTTTAATAGGAGGGGGAATGGAATATCCGGGACTTGCTCTTTGCGGTAAAGATGAATTCTCTTTAATCTTACATGAACTGGGTCATACATATTTCATGGGAATTCTTGCATCAAATCAGGAAGATGAAGCATGGCTTGATGAAGGAGGTACAACTTTTCAAACAAGACTTTATGAAATAAAAAATAAAGGAAAAGAAAATTTAATTTATGAGAATACAAAGAACATCATTTCTCAAATAAGGACTTCTTTTGACGATATTCTTTTAACATCTTCTTACTCTTTTAAAAATAATTATTTTTCCGTGTATTCAAAAGGTTCACACATATATGAAATGCTGAGAAACATAATGGGAGATGAAAAATTTTATTTATTTTTAAAAGAATATTATAAAAGATTCAAATTCAAACATCCTACAACGGATAGCTTATTTAAACTTGCAGAAGAAATTTATGGAAATTCTTTGTCTTTTATAAAGGATATTTATGTAAAAAATCTTCCAAAGGCTGATTTCGGAATAGAAAAAATTAAAAAAATAAAAGAAAATGATAAATGGAAAACCGAAATTGAGGTTATAAACAATGGAAACACGGTTTATCCGCTTGATTTGTTAATAATTAATGAAAAAGACACCTTTAAAACAAAATTAAAAACTTTTAAAAAGGATACTTTATTGCAATTGGAAACGGATTTTGAACCCCAAAAATTTATCCTTGACCCTTTAAATCATTCTCTTGATATAAAAAGACTTGACAATTTTTATCCGAAAAAATTTATAAGAAAATTCACTTTTTTCCATTTTTCACAAGATGATGCTTTAACACTCAATTATTCTCCTGTTATTTTTTATTCTCCGGATTCATGGATTTCTCCCGGATTTAAATTTACATTCTCTTATTTGGACTTATTCCCTTATTTAAAGGGCGAATTTTACTACTCACATAAGAAAAAAGACTTTTATTATGATATTTCTTTTAAATATTATTTTCCTTTTGTAGGTTATAAAAACGGTATAGAAATAAACACCTTCGGTTTTGAGAAAAAGTATTATTTCAGAATTTTATTTAATAAAAAATTTCAGGAATATATAAATGACCCGAAAAGAGGTTATTTATCGCTCGGTTTTTCCTATAAAAATGTGAAAGAAGGAAGAAACTTTTTATTTCAGGATTCTAATATTGCCGGTTTTATTATAAATTTAATAATCTCTCCTTCAATTGACATTTTTACGAATTATCTCTTATTCAATTTTTCAATATATCCCAAAAAACTTTCCGGTGATTTCTCTTTCAGGAAATTTTATTTAATATATAAAATCTCGTTTGCTCCGTTTTACAGATTCGGTATAAAAGGAAATTTTTCTGATTTATTAAATTTGAAAATCTTTTACGGAAGAATCGAAGGAAATTTTCCTTTACAGGAATATTTTAACAATTATTCTGTCTCTTCATGGGGTATTTTGAGTTCATTTATAGAAAGAAATTTTGTATTATCGGGTGATTTTACATTCATAAAAGAAAATGGAGTTTATCTGAAAGGTTATAAGTTTTTAAAATTCAAGGATGTTCTTTCTTTTTATATATCTTCCGGGATTAAGGGGTTAGGTTTTTTTTATGAAAAAATTTTATGGGGAGATTATGGTGTTTGGGATGCGGGTATTTATTTAAAGAAGAATTTTTGGAGTTATAAGATGAGGGCGGGTGTATATTTTCCGTTATATGTTAATGCTCCTGAGTTAAACGGAGAAAAAAACGAGTTCGGTTTAAGAATTAAAATATTAATTGATTTTTGGAGATAAATTTATTAAAATTAAAAAATAAACTAAAATAAGGTTCAAATCCTATTCCGAATTATTTAAAAGGAGATCCTAAATATGAATGAAGAGAAACTATTACTGGAGGTTCGGCCGTCATGGTGGAACTTTTTCTGGCACTTTGTATTTTGTTGGCTCATTATACCATTGCTTATCGCCATATGGAAAAGAGCTGCTCTTATTCTAAGAGTGTATAGTGACCGAATTATATTAGAAAGAGGAGTTATTTCGAAAGACATTAAAGAAATTTTTATAACCCATGTTTGACACTTTTTGAGGGGTTTTTATAATAGGATTCTTGATTTTTCTTGTGTTTTGGATATTTTATCTTAAAATTTTTCAAAATTTTGTTGTAGAGACTTTTTAAAAATATTTTTCCTAATACTTGACAAATTAAAAAATTCGTTGTATAATTAAATATGTTTG
>JAJRUZ010000008.1 GCA_024277525.1 Caldifarciminota bacterium
ACTGAAAATTAAATATACCAAAACCTCAAAAGCCCACTCATGATTAACCCACATCTTCGTAGGAAGAAATGAATAAATGTCATTCTCGGGAGGAAACTCAACCCTCAAAACATGCTCACCAAACTTTATATGCCCCCATAAATTCATATCAGCATATTGAATGCCCGAGTTTTTTGAAAATCCACTTGATAAAACAAGTAAAAAAATGCACCAAAAAAGTAAAAAATTAATACACTTCATCTTAAAAAGTTGAAATATGATAAAATTTTATCGGAAAATTTTTCAATAAAATGAAAGGAAATCTTTTGAAAATAAAAAAATATGTGAAAGAAATATTGAAATTAATCGGAGAAGATCCGGAAAGGGAAGGACTTGTCCCTACTCCTGAAAGATTTGCAAAAATGTTAATTGAATTAACGGAAGGATACAGGAAAAATCCTGATGATATTGTGAAAAATGCAATATTTGAAAGTAAATTTGATGAGATGGTGATTGTAAAAGACATAGAATTTTCGAGTTTATGCGAACATCATCTGCTTCCTTTTTTCGGAAAAGTGCATATCGGATTCATTCCTGATAAAAAATTAATAGGACTTTCAAAAATTCCGAGGATTGTAGAAGTATTTTCAAAAAGATTACAAGTTCAGGAAAGATTAACGCAAGAAATAGCCGATTTTATAATAAATAAAATAAAGCCGAAGGGATTCGGAATTATAATAGAAGCAATACATTTATGTACTGTAATAAGAGGGGTAAAAAATTCGACTGCAAAGCTTGTAACAACTAAAATGGAAGGAATATTCAAAGAGCAAAGAATAAAAGATGAATTTTTTAACTTAATAAAAAAATAATATTTTTAATTTTATGAAAAAAACAAAGATTTTGTTTTTAATCTTTATTTTTTTTATTTCTCTTAGTAAAAGTATGAATTTAGAAGCTGACCCTGATTTTTGGTGGCATTTAAAGGATGGAGAGTATGTGTTTGCAAATCATGAAGTCCCGAAAGAAAATATTTATACATTTATATCTCCGAGGAACTGGGTTGCTCACAGTTTTTTATTTGATACTTCCCTTTTTTTATTTTACAAATACTTGGGAACAAGCGGAATATTCTTTTTTAAGCTGTTTATTTTATCATTTTTATTCTCCCTAATAATTTACCGAGTTGCAAAATACAATCAGAGTATTCTTTCTTTTTTAATTTTATACATCTCTTCATATACTCTGCTTTCTTGGGGATTTACATTAAGACCGCATCTTTTTACTTATATATTTATTTTTCTGACTCTTATCGTTTTAGAAAAAAGACTCTTTATCTTTATTCCCTTAATTTTACTCATATGGTCATATCTTCATGCAGGAGTAACAGCAGGAGTCGGGATTATTTTAATATATGTTTTTACACAATTTCTTAAAAAATCCTTTAAAGAATCCTTTAAGATTTTCCTTTATTTATCATCGGGTATTTTTCTTATTCTTATTTTGAATCCGTACCACTTTAAATATTTCATGTGGGTTTATAATGTATTCAAATCAAACATCAAAATTTGGTCAAAATACATTACCGAATGGGAACCTATTATTTATCCTGTTTTGATTGATCATGAAATTTATTATCTATTTTGCTTAATTATAATGCTCTTTTTATTATTTGTATTTACTTTTTCAAATCAAAAGAAAAATTTGTTTCATGTATTACTTTTACTTTCAATTTTTTACGGTGCCTTAAGATATGTAAGAAACATCCCTTTATTCGGTATTATTTCTGCATTCATTCTTCCCTTTTATTTTGAAAATTTTTTTAAGTTTAAAATAACCTTTAATAAATTGGGAAAAATCAGGTTTAATTTTCTTTTGAACATTTTTTTTATATTAGGTTCTGCATACTATCTTTCAGACATGTTTTTAAACAATAGAAAAATTGAAATTGACCCGAAATTTTATCCTGTTTCTGCGGTTGAATTTATTAAAGAAAACAAAATAAAGGGAAATATTTTAAGTCCTTCGGACAGGGGAGGATTTATTGAATATCACCTTTTTCCTGATTGTAAGATTTTTGCGGATGGAAGATTGAGTCTCTCTCCTGAAGCATTACGTGACTTTTTTCAGTTCTGGAATCTTGAAATTAGTCCTTTTTACTTTTTAGAAAAATATCCTGTTGAAATTATAATTATGCCGAAAAATATTATGCTTTATTTTATAATAAAAAAGAGAAAAAAATGGGTAAAAATTTATGAAGACAAATATTTTTCAGTATTTCATTTGAGATTTCCGAAGTTTAAATCTTAAAATATTAGAACAAAAAAGGAGGTTAAAAATGGGAATTTTTTTTATATTTTTAATTAACATAACTCCTTTATCTTACTGGACTGCCGGATATTCAAGGGATGTTGAAAAAAGGGACACACTTTTATATTTGCTCTCCGGAGGCACAACTTTTATTTTTAATGTTTCATCTTCAAGTCTTCTCAGAATCGGAAAAGAAATTCCTAATCCGGGAACTGCATACGATATTGATTTTAAAGGAGATACTGCATTTATATGCGGAGAATTTGGTATAAAAGCTTATGATTTTCAGAATCCTTTAAGTCCTCAATTGATAGGAGAATACAAGAATAAAGTAATAAGTTCTTTTGCAATAGTTTCTCCTTATGCATACGGTGTAAGTGAGGGTAAAATTATAATTTTCAATTTAAGCACAGCAAATATACCTGAATCCACCTCTTACTATGTTCTTCCGGGTTTTGTAACATATGTTGAAACTTACGGAAGTATCGGATTTGCACTTGCACAGGATACACTTTATATTCTTAACCTTCAGGATCCTTTAAATCCTTTAATTTACAGCAAATTAAAAACATCTGGTTATTTTGAAGATATTAATAAGAGAAATGACACCCTTTATGTTGTGAGTGGTGATTCGGTTAAGGTTTATTCAATAACAGACCCTTCTTCACCTTCTCTTATAACAGGATTTCAAGTCTTAGGGTATGCTAAAAATATTGAAATTTCGGGAGATACTGCAATAGTGGCACTTTCCTTTTCAGGACTTGCAACATATCAGATCTCAACAGGGCTTGAAATAGTCCATAATTATTCCTTCTCAAATTGCATTTTAACAATAAAAGAATCCTCAGGTCCTTATATTTATGCGGTTGATCTGGATAAAGGTATTTTTATACTTTCTTATCCCTTGTTAAGTTTTATTGATTCATTTATAACACCGGAGATAACTTACAATTCCGAAACAATGATAGGAGATTCCATCCTTGTTGTATCCTCGGGAAAAGGAGGTATATTCTTTTTGGATATAAAAAACAAAAATAATCCTTATCTCATAAACTCTATTAACACTCCGGGTACGGTATTCGATGTTGAGATTTATCAGGATACGGTTCTGTTTGTGGCAGATGGCAATGAAGGTATAAGGATTTATAATATAAGAGATTTAAGTTCTCCTTTTGAATACAATTATTTGGTAGTCAACGGTTATCCACAGGCATTATCTTTAAATTTTCCTTATCTTTATACTGCGAACGGTCCTGGATACGGATTTTCCATAATAGAAGTTGATACACTTTCAAAACCAAGAGAAATTGTAAATTATGTAACATCCGGAAACTCACAGGATGTTCTATTTGTTCCCCCGAATTACCTTATAATTGCGGATGGTTATGAAGGTGTTAAAATTTTTGATGTAGCAGATACTGCAAACATTCAGCTTATAAGTTCACTCACCACTTACGGGAGTTCACGTTCAATAAAATTAAATGGGAATATTCTTGCAGTGGCAGAAGGATACGGAGGAGGTGTAAGTTTATGGGACCTTACCACCATTACTTCACCTTCCTTTTATTCAAATCTTCCGACACCGGGCTATGCAATGGATGTAGAATTTATAAGTCCGGATACCCTTATTGTAGCAGACGGACCGGATTATGGATTAAGAAAGATAAATATATCCGACCCTTCTAATCCGAGTGAGGAGGAATATTATCTTACTCCGGGGGAAGCAAGGGGGGTATTTTATTCAAACGGAGTTTTGTATGCATCACTCGGGTCTTTGGGAATAGGCATATTAAATCCTCATATAACACAGATTAAAGAAATAAGCCTTTTTGAAAAGAAAAAGAAGATAAAAAGGCTTTCTCTCTTTTATTCACCCAAGTTGAATATAAAAAATCAAACTTTTTATTCCATTAACGGTAGGAAGACCGATAAACTAAAAAGCGGCATATTTTTCATAAAAGGAAAGAATACAGATTACAAGATAATTCTTATAAAATGAAGGTTCAAGTCCTGTTTTTAAAATAGGGGAAAGAAAATGATAAAGATTATTTTATTCGGAATAACTTTATTATATGAAGGGTTTGAGGGAGGAGTAATTCCGTCAGGTTGGAAAATCGGAAACGGAGGTGATCCTAATTATACATGGAGAATAGGACAATACGGAGAATATTCTCCGATAGAACCTCCTCAGGAGGGAATTTATTATGTAGTATGTGATTCAACGGATACAACCGTTAGATTTGATGACACATTAATTTCTCCATCGGTTTCCATACCTTTGAATGCTCAGAAAATCTCATTAGCTTACAGAATAACCTTTATGAGAGAGGCAGGTGACAGCACCAGGTGTTATATTCTTGCAAAGAGTTTTTCCTCCGGATTATGGTCAGCATGGGATACTTTAAAGGTATACGGAGTAGGACCCGATTCCCTTTTCTTTTCAGGGGTTGATTCTCTTGACCTTTCTTTTTATTCAACGGCTGAAAGTCTAAAAGTAGCTTTCCATTATTTCAGAAACGATTCTTTATATTGGGTCATAATTGATTCTGTACATATAGAGGCAAAACTTTCCGGAGATGTGGGGGCAACTGCAATTATATCTCCCAGAGAATTTTTTGAGGCAAATACGCCTACACCCGTAATAATAGAAGTTCAAAACTTTTCTGATACTGTTTTAAGCTTCTATGTAAAATGTGAGATAAGGGACAGCGCAACAGAGACAAAAGTTTATAGAGACAGCTTAAATGTTACAGTTTCTGCTCTTAAAAAAGACACATTCCGGCTTTCTGATTTCACAGGGACACCGGAAACAAGTTATCACATTCTTGCGTGGACGGAACTTTCTACGGATCCCGACAATTCAAATGATACTGTAAGTGCATATTCTACAACACATCCGTTTTTCGGAGCCATTGTAAGTGAGATACCTTTACCTAAGAATGATTCCGGATTCAATGATTTAACCTTTAATACTTCACATAACTTAATTTATATTGTTCATGAATTGGATACGGTATATGCGATAGACGAAAGCGGGAGTGTGATTTCTACATACACTATTTTTGATCTCTCAACCGATACTACAATTATTGATGTTCCGTACGGAATATTTTATGACAAAGAATCCGGAACATTTTTCACTACTCAGCTCGGTGTGCCGGTAAGTGGAGGCTCTTTTGAATGGTGCTATGCGGTTCATTATACAAATAATTTTTCATTCATTGATACTTTTAAATTGAACAGCATACTCGGAAAATACTTCATAGCGCTTGCTGATGCGAAGGGAACCAACATAGGTTTTCTCCATAAGGCTATTTTCCCGAGTAATTACGGGATTTACAAAGTTGATTTTGTAAATAAGGTAAAAATAGACTCCCTTATTTTATCAAGTCCTTTATACTTCCTGGCAGGAGCACTTGAAGCAATCGCAGACACTATATTCATTTCAGCCGGTGCGGGGTTGAGTGAAGCAAATCTTTTTAAATATGACGGCACAATTCTTGCAAACAGAACATTTGAGGATGCCATCCGCGGTATTACAATTGAGTATACCCCTTCTTCCGAGTATATTTACGGCTTTATTAACATCGGTGGGTATAAATTATATAAAATCTCAATAGGTTTAAAATGGAGCGAAGATGTGTATGAGAAAAGATACATCAGTAAGAAGGAAACAAAAATCTTTTTACCTTCCATCTTGTCACCTCATTCTCGAATGAAGTTCAACGCGGAGAGGTTCTCTATTTATAATGAAGCAGGGAGAAAACTAATCTCTTTTTCCGAGCCCATAACTGACCGAATTGGAGCAGGACATTTATTTAAAACACAGGGAATATATTTTATAAAAGCAGGAAAAAATAAATTTAAAGTCATTTTATTGAAGTAAACTCAAAGGTGCTTACATTACCGGTCTTCTTAAGAATAACAAAAAAAGGATAGATAACCCATTTGGCTTCTATCCCCTCAAATTTTAATATCTTTTTTATTTTTTTATGAAAATCTTTATTTAACTCGATAAGTAAGAGTTCATCGGGGGTAAATTGAGATGAAACGCAAAGAAGAATGTATATATTATTTTTCTCAACATAAATTGAAGGTAAAATTATTATATGCTTATCTGAATCATAGACAGGAATTTTTTTAAAATCTTTTGTAATTAAAATAACTCTTTCCGGTAACAAATCATAATCTTTATCTGTCAGTAAAATTAAAAAATTGTTTTGTTTTTTTATTCCGAGTACGGGTTCCTCATCGTAAACAACTTCATAATTTTTGCTTTCTTCCGGATTTATTTTTACCAAGCAATTCATCCTTTCTTTGACTCCCTTTAAAAAGACGATGTTTTTATTGAAGAACAAAGGACTTATCCCGAACATAATTTCTTTGACTTCATTGTTTTTTTTCAATATAATTCTACTTCTTATTTCCATTACAGAAAAAAATCTTTCCTTATTAATTTTAATATCATATTTGTTTATAAACTCTTTTTTATTCTTTACCTCAAAATATTTCTTTATTTTTTTATTTTCAATAAAGTAAATTGCCTCGGGTTTTATTATTCTTTCATTAATTTTTTTATTCAAAGAAAAAAATATATAAAATTTTCTATTCAGGGTGTCATAAAATATCTTTAAATTACTTATACCTTTATCATTTTTAAGAATAAGTTTTTTCTTTCCTTCATTTTTTTGAATATCATAATAAAACAAGAATAGATTTTCAGAAATTCTATCTAAGTTTTTATCAAGGGTATAATAAATTTTTAATGTATCATTATTTTCTAACAATAGCCATTCTTTAACATTCCCTTTTTCTTTTAAAAGTAAAAATGAAAAAAACAAAAGGGGGGAAATTTTATCCCCCCTTTATTTTCGTTTTAAAAATTTAATTTATTTCCTCAGAAGCTATACGAGGCTGTAAGCTGGGGAGTCCAGTCAAATGTTCCGTTTGAGAAAGAGTGGTCGGTGGTTATATCTATTGTTACACCACCCGTTTCACTTGTCCATACTACAAAACCTGCATTGAATGCGATATGCGGGTTTTCATAATTATAGGAGTTCATGAGTGTATCAAGTATGTTATTAATATAGACCATGGTTAAGAGTCCGAGTTCCTGAGCTCCTGCGATAGAGCCCGAAAATCCGGCAAATCCTGCAGCGCCTATGTAGCCTCCGAGGTCAATTGCATAGGCAAGATTCCCTGCAATCCACAAATCAAGGGAAGGTTTTAACATGAGTTTTCCTCTTGCAAGACACTGGACATTATCCAGGTCAATACCTATCAGTTCTTCCAAATATCCTATCAGCCTGTCACAGGGAATGGGAAATTCAAGTCCTCCGCGTGAAAGGGTTCTGGCTTTTTCTATAAATTCCTTATCTTTTCCTAATCTGAGTAAAGCTCTTTCAAAGTCCGATTCATTTATTGCGTATCCACCATGTTTTTTTATCTCATAAGCAGTAGCAAATCTTAAAGAAGGTTTTATAACCTCGACGGGCTCAGCTCCTATAACCTCATTTGTCATCTGTTTATCTATAGAAGGGGATCGAGAGGAAGTAATCGTAGCAGTTTTTTTACAGCCACTTACCAGCAGGAGTAAAATTCCGACACTCATTATCACAATTTTCCTCATCATTCACCTCCCTTATGATTTAATCTTTTACTAAGGGAATTGAACCCTCATTTAAGAATAATTATTTTATTTAACCTTTTGTTTTTTGTGTCAGAGAATTTAATAAAGTATATTCCGCTTCGACCCAGCGGAATTTTCCTTCCGGACACATCGTAAAGCATAAGATTTTTGTCTTTATTTTTTATAATTTTATAAACTTCTTTATTCGTTCCCAGAATTTTCAATCTTTCGGAATTCGGGAGTTTTCCGTATGAGGTAACACTTATACCCTGATCTACCGGAATAAATTCGATTGAAGAATAAGAAGAGGGTAAGACATTTCCGCTACCGTATGCATAAAGTGCAGCCTCTGTTCCGTTAGCATTTTCTATTCCTACCGTGGTAACATATTCATCGGTTATAGACTGATAATTAAATCTTATTTTTCCGTCCCTGTAAAGAATAACCTGAAAAGTCTGTCTGTTTGAATTGGAGTAATTTTTGATATTATACCATGTAACAATAAATCTTGTATAAGAGGAAGAGTAAGAAATTAGTGCACCTCCCGTGGTATCTCCGGGATATAGGTCACGCCAGAACGGAGCAACTACTGCATTGGGCTTATTTGTATTCGGCAATTTTTGAGGACTGAAAGTTGTGTAGTTAGAAGTAAAAGATAACCATCCGTTACTGCATACATATACAGAGGAATAACTTGAACCATAAAAGGGAAACGAGAAGGGGAGATAGAATTTCTTTGTTTGATCATCCCCTGTTATACCCGTGGGAGTGCTTGTGGAAATCCATCCATATGATACTTCTTTGATTTCGTATCCACCACCTGCATCTCCTATTCCGTGTCTTGCAAAGGCTTTTTTGATTACATCAACATGCGCACCGTTGTATAAATCTTTATCTGCCTGAATCATTGCATCCCTTCCTGCAAGAAAATCTTTCGGATAATAGAAATAAGCTCTCCATGTTACCCTATCTGCAACAGTCTTATTAGTCCATGTTCTGAAATCCCAGAGGGCTCCCGAATAAATTTTTGAATCTTCATGAACTTCTCCGACATAATCATCAGGATACTTGTTATCATTTTGCAGGTTTCTCTGATATCGCGGTGGCATCACCCATTCTCCCATAACAGGACTTCCATTTTGTGTACAAGCAAAATAATCGGACCAGGCTTCATTCATTGCTCCTGACTGGTCTCTGTAAGGGAGTCCGCCTGCATTTTCATAAACCTTATCCGTAACACCGTGTGTATATTCATGATAAATAACATCCGCAGAACGAGCCATGTCATTTATTCCGTAACTTGCATTTCCTCTTCCGAACTCCATTGTTCCGTTATAATAATATGCATTTGCCCCGCTGTAATTTTGATCAACAGAATGGGAAAAAACGGTCGCTTTTATCTGATAATCCATTCCGTTAAATCCGAAGGACTTATGATAATCATGAATATAATTCACATGATAAAAGACCATAACCTCGTCCGTATGTTTTCCTTCATCCGAATAGTCACTCGGGAATTTCCATTCCCATGATACCTCACCTGTTGCTCCTCCTCCCGTTGCTTGAGGAACCAATCTGTAAGCAGTATAATTGGTAGGGAAAGGAACGGTTACTCCTGTGCCTCCTGATTCATCTTCAACTCCTATCGTCGTGGAAAAGGATTCAGAAGTGATAGTTGCGTACACAAAGTCAATTGTCCCATCCGGATATAAAATAACCTGAAATGTCTGTCTGTTAGTATTTCTGTAATTCTTTATATTATCCCATGTAATTATAAATTTATCGGGTCCTGAATAATAAGTAATGCTTCCTCCGCCTGCAGCAGGATTTAAATCTCTCCAGAACGGAGCAATCATCGCGTTGGGAGCATTTGAATTAGGAATAGGGTCATTATAATATCTATTTGAGTTAGATGTAAAACTTAAAAATCCATTTGTGCATACATATACAGAGGTGTATGTTTTTCCGTAAAATGGAAATTCAAAAGGTAAAGAAAATAACTTTGTCTGGTCATCTCCTGTTAAGCCTGTCGGATCAGATGTAGTTGTCCACGCATAGGTAATATTTTGAACAGTATAAGTGATGCCTCCACTGGATTGAAATTCTGCCTCGCCAACATCATCGTTATAGACACCCACATAAGGTCCCTTTAGATAACCCTTTACTGTTCCGGTTGCTGAGGTGGAATAATAACCGCTTGCATTTGTTGTAACTCTTGTATTCCCGATATAAACATATTGGTTCTTCATCGGATATTTTGCAAGTGCATCAGCTCCGCTATTCGGGAAAAGCCATCCGTGAACATATCCGTAAACTGTCTTTAACTCATTTCTCCTTTCTATTATGTTACCGTTCTCGGCATCTATGTAATAAAGCCATTCACCCAGAGGATATTCGGAAAAAAATCTTACTTTATAGGTAAGAATAAGAGAATTTTCATAAGGATAATAAACAAGTTCAATTTTTTGATCTTTGGGTGGATTCTCCATTGCGAGATCCGAAAGTGCAACATTCAAAGCTTCATTTGCTGAAATTGAGGGTTTTGAATTTAACTCTGCACCATTATAAGGGAAATAATCAGAAGAAATATAATACACATTCCCTTTCGGATTCACATGAATACCTAAAACTGCCCCTTCTACCGGTATCCCGTTTATCCTCTGTTGATATGTAATATGACTATAACCGTTTTCTTTTAACTCTTTTATAAGTGAAAGTTCCCGAGGATTTATACCCAAAATATTTTCAAATTCGGAAAGAAAATTATAGGCTTTTTCAAGATTATTTCTTCCGGGAGCCCGAATTTCAAAATTTGAGATTAATCTCGGAAATCCATACCGGTTGAAATGAATATTTACTTTGCTTCCGAACTCATATTTTGTAAGTTCCTCAATCCCGGCAGGAGCATAGTTAGCACAGGGAATAAGTCTGTCTTTTTGAGGTTTTATTACCTCGTATCGGAAATTATAGCTGTTATTTAAAGAAATAAAACTAAAAATTAATACAAAGAACCACATCCTTTAAAAACCTCCTTAATCTTTTAATGAGGAATTGAACCCCATGATAAATAACTTACAAAGACTCCGGTAAAAGTCCCCATTGCAATAGCAACGGAGTAAGGGATATGGAGTTTAAATTTCTTATTCTTGTCATAGAAGGCAAAATTTTTTGATAAAACGGACATAAAAAGTGTTTTTACATTTTCTTTTCCTTCCTGTAATGTTTCCTTAGCAAGCTCGGATATTTTGCCTCTCAACATAGCTGTAAAGACGGAGATAATAAGACCGAAAACCGCTGTTAAAAATATTACCCATAAAATAGCAGGATAACCGAGCCATGAACCCAATCCTGCGAGGAGTTTAACATCACCGCCTCCGACGCCCCCGAACTGGAAAAAAATATAAAATGGAACAAAGGCTATCAGGAAACCTATAAAAGAATTTATTACTCCGCTTAATCCTTTTAATATGCCGTTATAAATAAAACCTAAGAAGAAAAAAGGAAAGGTGAGTTTATTAAAAATCTTGCCGTATTTAATATCCGTATAAACAGAAAAAAGAACTACAATCCCTACTATATGAAGTTTTATAATCTCTTCCATCTATTGTGACCCTGCTTTTGCACTTTCTAACTTAAATCTCATCCATACAATGACTCTTCGAACCTCTTTACCGAGGACCATATATGCAGCGAAGGCAAATAAGGCTATAAGACCTATAATCATTGCATATTCTACTGCGGTGGCTCCCTTTTGGCACTTGATAAAATCTTTCATTATTAACCTCCTGCTCCTGTCAATTCTCTCCACATATTTTCTATCACCGCATATGTAATTCTTCCCAATGTCATATAAGCTGCAAAAGAGAATAAAGAAATAAGACCGATTAACATTGCGTATTCAACTGCAGAAGCCCCTTTTTCTTCTTTAAAAAGCTTTTTCATTTTTTGCACCCTCTCCTTTCCATTCTCCCACTCTGGGGTAAACACTTATTAAACCTTTCTTTATTCACCTATCGGACCGATCTGTTTCATCGTTTGCCACATTAAACTTATTATCCTTTGAACCTGTTTACCCAGCGCCATATACGCAGCAAAAGCAAATAAAGCTATCAATCCGATTATCATTGCATACTCAACCGCTGTTGCTCCTTTTTCACATTTTAAAAAATACATATTTTTATAATCCCTTTCTTTTTGACTCAGGGAAGGCAGGGGAGGGAGTTGAACCCTATATATTTTTATTCGCCCCCTGCCTTTGCTTCTTTCATATTCTGCCACATCTGTCCGATTATCCTCTGCACCTGCTTACCGAGTGCCATATACGCGGCGAACGCGAACAGGGCTATCAGCCCTATTATCATTGCATACTCTACCGCGGTTGCTCCTTTTTCACACCTCAAAAGCCTCATTTTTATACCTCCTTTTTTAAAAATTAGGGAATTGAACCCTGAAAAAATTTTTTAAGGTACCACATTTGAAGCCGGTGTAAATTCTATTGAAAAATAGCTGCTTAAAGGCACCTCATCGGGGCCACTTCCGTATGCATAGCAATATCCGTTTATTCCTTTTTCATCTTCTATTCCGACGCCCGTAAAACGATCAACATCTATTGTGTAATAATTAAATCGAATTCTGCCGTCACGGTATAATACAACCTGAAAAGTTTGCCTACTATCATCTGAGAAATTCCTAACATTTTCCCAGCTGATTACAACTTTATCTGAGCCAGCGTAATAGGTGATGCTACTAAGACTATCAACAACCAAATCTCTCCAAAAAGGTGCAATTACCGCATTGGGCTCAGTGGAATCCGGCAGATATTGAGGGGTAAAGAAACTTGTATTATCTGTAAAGCTTAAATAGCCGTTAGTACATAAGTAAAGAGAAGTATATTCTTTATCAAAAAATTTAAAAGAAAACGGGAGGGAAAATAAAATTGACTCATCATCACCCGTTAAGCCAAGAGGAGTAGAAGTATTCTCCCACGAAAAAGGAGGCTTAGAAACTTCATAACCACCATTTTCGGGTGAAGAACCGCCGGAGTTCGCAATTTCCCATTCTTTACTGAATAAAGTAAACCATTGGTCCCATTCTATGTTATCAAATGTCATTTCTTCATTTTCCTCTATAATTATTTCATTAGATAAACTATCAGGATGTTCAAAAAGACCCACTCTCACTCCTATATCCCCGAAAATCCCGAAAAACAATCTCCACCAAGGTCTTTCATTCGTATTTACTGAAAGCCTTATTTGTTCTTTCAGTCTTCCACCTATTCCTACTACTTCATAGAACTTTACCATTATTTCCGGAACAATGGTATAACCTTTCAATTCAGAGGTGAAGGAGGCACTAACATTATACCCCCATTCTCCTTCCGTATGGTCAGCAATCTTCCTCCATCGTCCATTTTTGTACTCAACTCCCATATAAAACACATCCTCTCTTGAAACATAACAATCCGTTATACTCCCGGTAGCTGTTGCTTCCGCTCCGATATAATCATTAAGGTAAATACTAACCAGCACCGGTCCAATCATACCTCGTGCTAATAAAACCGGTGAATGAAGACGACGGTCTCCGGAAGCGTAACTTATATTTCCGAGTCCGTATACTCCTACTGTCTCTGTGGGTGAGAAATGCATCAAAAATTTTAGTTCCTTAAGAGTAAACCAATCTATATCAATACGCAGTGTATCTATTACAATTTCAAAGGAAACACTTCCGTATCCTTTTAAAATAGCCCGTCCCCTTAAGCCGGTTTTAGGATCAACAAAATCGGTATTCAAAAAAGTATACTCTAACGGATAACGAAAATAAGCACCTATATCAATTAAATCTTGAGTTGTAATACCTCGATCACCACCAGGGGACATTTTCCAATCAGTTATTAATATGTTAAGTTTCTTAAAAGCCTCTGTTAAACTTGCAGGCTCTGTATATACAATAATTTTGCCGCCTACGTATTCTATATTCCTTATTTTTCGCAAAAATCCTTCACCATAATAAGAGAGAAGTATTTCTCCTTTTTTTAATCCTTGAAGAGAACTGTTATCGCGAAAAATCAATTTGTCTTTTTCGATAGAAAGCATATTCTGTGAAACAAAATCAGGAGCTAATACACGGACATTATCTGCAAGCTCAATTTCTTTAATTTTTATCACTGACTGTTGTTTTACACTTTGAGGACCCAGAGGAGGCTTTCGGGTGCAAAAGCTACATACTAATAAAATCCCTATCATTATACTTATCGCTCTTATCCCCTTCTTTCCTTTCTCACACCTCAAAAGCCTCATTTTTATACCTCCTTTTAAAAATTAGGGAATCGAACCCCCAAATTTTTTATTTTGAGGAGTAGGAACATCGGTTATATATCTTTGAACCAAAATATTAATTGTATCTTTAATCAAATGATGATTACCGTCCGTTCCGTAAAATGTCAATTTCACTCCTATCGGCCCTTCAAAATTAGAGCCGTTTAAAGGAGCCATAAGATTTTCCACTTCATCAGTTACAACATCAAAGGTAGCATTTATTTGTTCACCCGCGGGTATATAAAGGGGGAAACCGCTTGTATAGGGAATAAGTGTTCCTATGATAGAATCCCGATAAGGAATAGGTGGTCCGGGGTTATAATATTCCACCCTTACGGAATCAATATGAATGTATGTGCCACCGTATATTTCCTCAAAAATGAGTTCACAGGGAGAAGTCTGAGAGGTAACAGAGGTTTCTTCAGCTGTCACCCGTACTTCATAATTTACAACAACCGTGGGATCGGGAACGGTAATTTTAATCCTCGCTTCGGGATAAAAAGGATTATTATTTAATTCACATCCCGTTATCAATAAAATTATAAAAAATAATTTCTTCATTTTCATTTAAACCAATTTCCCGGTTCATAAAGAGCCTTTTTTAAAGGCGGGGTTTTCAGAATAACATGAGCCAACGGCATGGGAGCCGGAAAAGCGCATGAAGCCCTCACCTTTCCTTCTTGCAAATTCCCTTCAAATCCCACCGCTTTAAAAATAGGATTTAAGAAATTTAACAAGGGAGCATCCAAGGGGTATTCAACGGTAACTTTTACAACCCATATATCGGACGAGATTCTGTATTTTGTATATCTGTAATCGGGATTCTGGTCAAATTCGATCTCAAGCTCCTGTCTCACGGTTCTTGAATGACACCTTACTCCGCAATCACGGGTTATAAACATATCCTTATAAATTGCATGAACGGTTGCTCTTCCTTGCTTACCCGGATTTTCAACATTCTTTTCCTTTAAAGTCAATTTAATAATAGGAAAACAGCTTACATCTATTTTTGCTTTATCAGGATTAAGGCCATTTTTTCTTAATACATCTCTCACAATATTCTTTACTTCATTTTCTTTCCCGTTCCTAAGAGCCAGCCAAACTCCTGCAAGAGCCATTGTTTTTCCATAAGTCTCATCCGGTGTTACAGCATATTGAGCACCTGCTCTTGCAGCAAGTGTAACAACTTGTTTTCTATGCAAAATCGTCCCTATCATAAAAATCCATGTTAAAAGTAACACAAGTATCGGTAATATAAGCACAAGTTCAATCAAAAAAGTCCCTTTTTTCTTTTTCATCGCATTTCCCTCCTTTAATGATACGGCCACTGATCTTCAACCGGCTCTTCTGGGACTTTAATAGTGGGAATAAGTTGAGGGAATGCCCAGTATCCGCTTTCATACAGAGTTCCTATACCCGGAATATTTCCGATACTGGAAGGTACACCTAATCTGACCTCAATTTCCTTAGGACCTGCCGCTGCATCTGCCCTTACAACCGGAACAAATTCCTCAAGTCCTGCAAAATTTTCTCTTATACTCACTATGTTGCCCCAATTCCTTGTGAAGAATGTTCTCATTAAAAAGTTTGAAGGGGGAACCTCTACATATGCCTGCGCATAAGCCCTTCCCAATCTCTTATTTATTTCTTTTTCAAATGCCAATGTAGACAAGCTTGGTCCCGGTCTATCAACCTCTGCTTCGTAATCTACTTTTAAACCACCCGCCCAATCGGGATATTTGCCGAAACGAACTATTGCAAGCCCTCTTTCATTACCTTCCACCTGATTCTCACCCGCCAGGTTCATTTCACCCAACATAAAACTTACAATTTGCATCATTTTTCTTGTCTTCGGAAAATGATTCCTTGCCTCTTCTTTTATAAAATCCCTGAAAAATATCTTTGAATCATAGGCTGCGAGAAATCTTGATACAGCAAAGTCTTGAATATGAAACATAAAATGATAGAACTTCACGAGATCGGAAGCTCTATTATCTTTTGCGAGTTTTCCTACAAATACATCCTCTATTTGCCAGGACCGTAATATAAGACCATAGAAGGTATAATTTTCCAACTGAGAAGAGGTTACAGCAATTCTTCTGAAAAAGTCTGCAACCATATAATGAGTTGTTGCGTAATTTCTTAAATTAGAAAGAACGGTTTGAGCACCCATTGCAGCTGCATCTGCTGCATTCTGAGCCCTCATTTTAGCAATTGTCATTCTTCCCATCTCGTAGACATAACCCATTATTGCAAATACTATAAGCATAAAAAATATACCGAAAACCAAAATTGCTCCTTTTCTTTTTTTCATTTCTTTACCTCCTTTTTTCTTTTCCATTCCATCTATCTTGATGGCTTCCTAGCCATAGACAATCCCATTCGCCACCATGTCCCCGCAAGTCATCTTTGAACTGCACCCCTGGAAATGACCAACTTCCGTGATTCTTAGTTAAGAAGCCTTCTACCGCATAAATCCATTCAAGTTCGTCATAAGTGGATATATAAAAGGCGGCATCATAGAGCCTTCTATTTCCTTTCCAATCAGACCAGGAACCACCCCACCAATTCCGAAACTGCCTTCTGTCGCCGAGGTAGTTCTTAAACCACCCGCTGAAAATTGTAATACCCCATCCTTTTTGTCCATAAGAAGGATCAGGACCCCAAGGATCGGGTATTGTCCAACATGCCTCACCTATGGCTCTTCCTTTTCCTGATATCCAGTTATCATTATTTTTATAATAAGGTCCCCAAGGATCATATGAAAACCAAGGTGTATATATTCCCAAGGGACTCTGAATATAATATGTTCCGAATACTATGCCCTCAAAACCCTCTGGAACACCGCTATACCATGAACTCTCAAATCTCGGCCAAAAACCGTACCATCCGCTTAATGAAAATCCTTTTGAATACCATTTTTCCCAAAAAGCTGCTGTATAAGGAAAAGCATCTCTACCTGTATGCAAATTGTTTCCGTGTCCGAACCCTGTAATTGCTCTTGAAAAATAAGGCTTATCCCCCCCCAGATAAGGTATAAGATTCCCCCGGGGAAGAGGAGGGAAATAACTTCTTAAATTTGCTCTTAAGAAATAATACTGATCGATTCTCGCCTGAGAACCTGTTCTGTTTCTCTCAGGACCGGGATTCCTCAAAATTCCTTCCGGTGGATACCATGCACCCAGATGAAAAGGGTCATGATGAGAATCCTCACCCGCAACAATAATTTCTGCCTCTCCGTCTCCCCCGTATTCACCCCACGGACTCCAACCCGGTTTCCATTTCTCAAAGGGATTATTCTCACACTTGATAAAACTTCTTAAATTTCTATCATAAGTCAAAATCCCTGTAATCGCAGGGTCCTCTGTATTTGAAGAACTTTCCAATCCCGGATAATAAGAAGTATAACCTTTATATTTATAAGGAAATTCCTTATTCTGATAATATCCCTTAGGTAATCTCGAATAACCTGCTAAGGGCATAGAATCCACCTTTACAAACGGAATTAGAGGATGAAATGTTTTTTTGACATAAAGTGAGTATTCCTCTCCTTCATCCTTTAACTCAATTTTCGCATCTTTAATATGACTTGAAATTCTCTCAAGCGCCTTTCTCACAGCAGTTGTATCACCCTTATTAACAACCGCAACCCTGTTCGCCTGAAAAGAAGCATAAGTGATTTGTATTCTTATTAATGCAAATCTTGCAGTCTCTATGGCTCCGAGTGTTAAAAGCAGAAAGAGAGGGAATCCGATAGCCGCCTCTACCATCACCTGTGCTTTCTTTTTATTATTTTTACTCATACTCCCCTCCTTGTTTACCATAAAATTGCAAATAAAAGTCTCCTTACAACTAATCCCAATACCCTACCGAGCATCTTCCATGCCGCAAAGGAAAAAAGAGCAATTAAGCCTATTATCATCGCATATTCAACAACAACCGCACCGCTTTCATTTTTTAAAAAATTCATGGTCTTAAAGAATAAAATTTTGTCCACCATTTGTAAAGGAAGTCCCAGCCGAGGGTATCAAGGGTGAAATTTAAAAGAGTAATACCCAGAAAACCGAATATACCGACCAAGACCGCGTATTCAACCGCGGCCTGACCGCTTTCATTTTTCAATAATTTTTTCATTTTTTCCTCCCTTTTACCTTCCCTCGTCTTATTATAACATAAAATGGAAAATTTGTCAAGGGTATGTGGAAAATTATGTGGAAAACTTGAATACTTGACCGCGTATTCAACCGCGTTCTGACCGCTTTCATTTTTCAATAATTTTTTCATTTTTTCCTCCCTTCCCTCACTCCTATTATAAGATAAAATGAAAAATTTGTCAATATCCATACATTGAAAGAAAGGAAATAAGCCGTTCTTTTTCTTCCAAATAAGGAGAAATATTTTTTAAAAAAGAAAGAATCTTTTCGGACTCGACTCTGGAATTCATTACAGAAAATGTAATCACATACAACATCTTATAATCTTTCTCTATTATATATTTTTCTTTCTCAAGTTCCCAAAATTTAATTCTGAAGTCAAGCGATTTATAATAAGGAGGAATTTCAATATAATGCGCCTTTGCCATTTCAAAAAAAATATAAAAATTAAAAGTATCCGCACTTAACAGCGAAATTCTGGAAAGCTCAAGATAATCAAAAAATTCCTTTTTTTCAATTTTTCCCAAAATTTTAAAAGATTTTAAATAATTTTTTTCCCTTTTGTATATTTCAGCCGAATATCTTCTCAGATTGTCCTTCACTTCGGGAAAAGGAATTTTACCCCCTAAGGCAAAAAAAGAAGCTCCTTGAATAATTGAATAAATTAAAAAAAGCCCGAAATAAAATTTGCTGTGCATTCTCAATAAGTAAAAAGGTATTAAAAAAACAAGAAAGGAAATTATGGAAACCTTTGAAAGAACCGAAACATAAAGGAAAGAAAGGAAAAGGGTAAGAAAGTAAATTTTATCCTTCTGAAAAGATATAAAGAGTAAAAAAACAGAAAAAGAGGAAAGGAGAATGTAAATTATATTACCAGGCAAAAACAAAAATTTAGGTATAAATTCACTTATTTTTATTGAATAAAAGAGTATTATAACAAGAGAAAGAAAAGGCGGAAAAAAAGATATAAGGGTTATTTTTTTCGGAAAAAGCCTACGGAAATTGAATAGAAGCAATAGGGTAATTAAGATTATAAATACCGTGTTTGCGGGTGTTGAACGGAAAACAAAGATAGGGGTTGAAAGTGTATATGAATAAAGGCTTTTTATTGTAAAAATGGAACTTAAAAGTAAAGGAAAAAGAGGAAAAATTAAAATATTTAATAAAGCGAAAAATATTCCCTTTTTACCTTTCAATTTATAAAAAATAAAAATACTTAAACCGATTGTTGCAAGCAAGACTTCAAATTTTACTCCCGGAGTTGCTCCGCTTGTATATGTATGAGGAGAAGTAAAAAGAGAAAGATAAATAGACGGAATATCCTTTACACTTTTCACATACATAAGAACATACCCTTTACCTTTGGACAACAAAAAATCAATAAAAGGAGGTAAAATGATCACAAAAAACCCGTGACATAAGAGGCTAAAGGCGAGTTTTTCCTCAAAAAAGAACCTGATATAAGGATAAAGGAAAAGAAAAAGTGCAATGAAGAAAAGATAATAGTGAAGAATGAAATCAAACTTTAGTTCTATTGCATGAGGAGCTTCGAGTAATGGTTCGAAAAAGAATCTTAAAGAAATGAAGGAAATAAATAATAAAACCCCTTCTTTCTTATCACGGGTTATCAAAAACTTTTCTATTTTTCTTAAATATTCAAAAAAAATTCTCACCTACATGTATCACACGGTATATTTATTCCTGCCTGTTTAAGAATATCTTCAATATTTTTCATATAAGAACCCATGAATTTTTCAACAATTTGTTCGGAAGGGAAAGCTTCCTTTCGCGGGGCACCCCATGGCTTCTGCTCTATGACTCTCCCCTCTTTTACCTTTACCTTTTCAACTTCAGTTCTTTTAAAAATATTAATATAGGAATAAGCAGGTCTCTTAACTGCCTTCTTTCTTCTCACATATTTCCTCTTAGGCGGGGGATTGTATTTTTTCAATAAATCAAGAGCGGTTAAGGGCGGCTCTATCAAAGTATCCTCACCCGGTACTTTTATTTCCCTTACGGACCTCAATGCAAGACGAATATCCGCAATTTTATCAAGTAATGCTATTTCTTTTGCAATATCCTTGGGTACAGCAAGTGTAACAGAGGAAACTTGTTCCGTTCCCGTTATTTCCGGCAGTTTTTCAAGAAATCCCTTTTTCTTAGCCTGAAAGGTAGGAGGAAGGGCAAGCATAGACTTTCCCACCGCCAAAACCCTTAATCCCTTATATGTAATTGTGGTGAAAGAAGAAAATTTCCCTGCTGTTCTGTAAAGACCAGGACTCCTCAAATATTTTTTTATTTCACTTTCGGGAATAAATCTCCTTATCTCCTCGGTAGAGAAGGTAGCAATTACATCCACTTCATCACCGGGTAATATCAGTCCTCCTACACCCGAAACTTCATCAACATGAATTGTAATTGCTCTGTATCCTTCCGGAATAAAGGATGAAAGAACGGTCCATGTTGTAAGCGGAATCAGAAGGTTTTTTGTAATCTGCTCTCCCTTTTTTATATCAGTGATTGCAACAAGTCCTATCACATCTTCAATTCTTGTCACTGCAAGAGGCTCAATGTAAGGCTTCGGTATTTTCTGATACTCAAGCAAATCCTCTGTTATAATTGTTCTTGCAGGAATGTCTTTTCTTGCTACCAAAACACTCTCAGGAGCAGCTTTCATCAATACCTTTCTTTCAACATCCTGAAGATAGCTTATGAGTAAAAGGGAAGCAATGCCCGCAAGGGCAAAAGCAATTAAAAGCCTTCTTACATTTGGTCTCATTTTTTAACCTCCTTTATAAATCTCAAGACCATAAGTATCCGAAATTAAATAATAGTCTCCCATTTTATTAACATCCTGAGCATTACCCGGGGTATCAATATGATTCAAATATGAAACATCCCCGTTTTCTTTTATCTCATATTCAATAACTCCGTATGCACCGCATATTGCAAACAACCTGTCTCCGAGGACTTTAAGTCTGTAAACAGGAAAACCCGGGTTAATTCTCTTTCTTATCCTCGGAAAATGAGGAATACTCATATCAATCACTGCTAAACCTTCGTCTCCGAGGGCAAGGTAAGCGATTTTATTAAATGTCTCAATATCAAGAATAGGCACATCAAATTCCGTAAGCTGGGAAATCTGCGAAAATACACCTCCCCTTAGGTCAAATACCCTAAGGGCTCCTGTTCTATCTCCTGCAAGAAGAAAGGAATTTTCAAGGACATCTATGGTAAGCACATCTCCTTTTATTCTTGTAAAAAATTTGGGATTTTTCTCTGAGATAAGTTCAAAAACTTCTATTCCTCCCTCAAGATTTGCTGTAATTAAAAATCTTCCGACCCTTAATATATCGTATGTAGAGCCCTCCTGAGGTCTGTGTTCAAAAAACATCTTCGGTGAGTAAATATTTGAAACATCTATTCCCAATATTCCCGATGAACCCCCTGCAATATACAATATTTTAGCATCTCTTATGGGTAAAGCCCTGTATAATTCTCCGTATGTCAGATAATAAGAAATCTCGGTAGGAGTTTCAAATCTGTAAAATCTGAAAGTCTCTATATAACCCTTCTCACCTACAAATATTCCGTCTTCGGAAAAGTCTAAGGATCTTATAATTTTCTTCGTTCTGATACTGTTTGTAAACTCGGGAACATCTTTCCCAACAAAGTATATAAAAATTCTGTCCCTTTTACCGTATAAAAATATATAAGGATATTTGATATCAACAAAATATATGGATTCGGGTAAATCAATCTCATGTTTAAGAGCACCGGTTGTAATAGAATATACTTTTAATTTATTGCTTCCATCCGTTACATAGAAATTATTCTTTCCCACAACAAAATCACTCACAGGCGGTTTGAGTGATGCTATTCTATTCAAGTTTGCAAGTGTCTTTTCAAATTTATAAATCTTGCCCCTTATATCACAGATAAAGATTTCAGAGCCCCTTATTGAATAAAGTATCGGAGTAATATTTATTTTGTGTTCAATAATTTTTCCATCCAGGTCATAGATAAAGATACCGTTTTCCTGAAGTGCTCCGAACTTCTCTCCTAAGTTGAAAAGTTTAAAAACTTTTGCTTCTGTATTGATATCAAAGTAAAAATTAAATGCACCGTTTTCGTATTTCAAACCTATAATCCCTTTATCCGTTGCCACAAAAATTTTATCTTTTACACTGATTATATCATTCAGTTTTCCTTCAATGGGATAAAAACCTTTTATAACCCCGACATCTTTTTGTGAAAGAATCCAGAAACCTCCTTCCCTTATTGCAGCCAAAACATTATCTTTAAATTTTAATATCCTGATAAATGTTCCTGAGAGGGGAACCTCTTTTTCTTTTTCCGGATTAAAAGGGGAGAAGAAGGAAATGAATCTGACACCCAATAATGGGTCGAGAAGATAAAGAACTTCTTTACTCATCACACCCGCGGAAACCAAGGAACCGAAACCTCCTATTGTTTTAATTTCTTCAAGGGAAGGAGTTTTGAGAACCGATATACCTGCTCTCCCGACAGACACTATAAGGATATTTCCGATTGCATTAAAATCATTTATCTGACCGATAAGCTGGGCACTTGAAACAACCTTAAAATCAGGATATCTCAGAAGATATAACCTTCCGTCCTCTGTTCCTGCATACACCTGAGACCCGTAAACCTGAAGACCCGTTATTATATCCTCGGGTATAATTTCTTTTAAAACTTGTATAAAGGGCTGGGAAAATTTGCCGAGGTAAAGACCACCATCCCTTTTTCCGAATATTATGAGTGTATCAATAGCAAAGTATTTGGTTATCTTTTCGGGAAAGAAAAATTGATTTGTAAGTTTAATCTCTCCGCCTTTGAAAAATTTAATCTGAGCGAGAACAGAATCAGAAAGGAGAGCATACAACCCTTGAGGTGCAATCTGAACAGAAGAAATGGGAAGGTCTAATTTAAGCTCCCCTTTTGACTTCACATTTTCTCCTTTAACCTCAAATATAGAAATATACCCATCTGATCTTCCCACATATATATAGGGTGGGATTGAAATAATTGATGTAGCATTTTTAACCTTTATTGTTTTCTTTTTTTCTTCGTCTTTTAAAGAGTAAACAATGACTCCTTCCTGTGAATCCAGAATATAAAGATAGTCACCTATAACCGTTAAGTCAAGGGAAATACCATCCGTAGGTATTTCAAGTTCTGTAAAAGGCTCAAGTGCATTTTCAACATTTATAACAGTAACTCCCCTTTGGGACACTTCAAATATATAATTACCGGACTGAACTGCTTTTATATAATCGCCCCCGGTTAAAGTTGATATGGTCTGTGCTATGAAAAACATCAAGAGCATATTCATTTTACACCTCCTTTTTTTGTCTTAAATAAAGGGCAAGTATGCCTTCGTTTAATTTTGCCTTTTCACAGATGAATCTAAAATCTTCCCTAACTTTTTTTATTTCTTCACGGGTTTTTGAATTTACTATCTCTTTACTTATTTCTTCGAATTTTTCCCATCTAAAGAAATTACCTGTAACTAATAAGAATTTGTCTTCAAAATCAACCTCAAAGTATTTAAGACCGAAATTTTTTGTTCTGAAATCGTAAAAATTACCCGGTTCAAATACATTGATAAGTTCTCCGTTTCTTATTCTGAATAATATATGGTCTCCGAATGAAGCACCTTTTACTTTATTCTCACCCTGATCAAAGAATAAGATTGAGCCCTCTACAACACCTTCTCCTATATTTATTTTGGAAAACTCCCGGGTCAAACCCTGAAGAATCACATAAGGGTCTTCTTCGGTAAAAAGGTTTCTATCCAGATAAGAGTTTATAAAAGGGAATAAGATTGACCAATTGTATCCACCGCTTATAACCTGAAAACTCATTATACCCCATTTTTCGGGTGAAATTCTGAAAATTTTATAAAATAGGTTCGGTATTTTACCTTTTTCATAAAACTCATATATTTCCCAACTTTCGGGTTTATATCCTCCGGATTCCGGTATAAGAGAAGAAACATAATCCGAAAAATGAGGAGGTGAATAACTCACTTTTCTTTCTTCCGGGGTTGACAGAAACACAACTATTGCAGAAAGAAAAAGAAAGAGAGCAGATAAAGCAATTACAAAAAGAAAAAGAATTCTCCTTAAAGCATCCTTTCCTTCAAGTAAAGAGCCGGGTATCATGGACATGTAAACATATCCCAATGTATCACCCAGGGTTGATAGGGCGGATTTAAAAACATATACTTTGTTCCCTTTTATTTTGAATTCATAACTTTTTAAATCAAAAGGGGCATCTTCCGGTAATTTGAATTTGGTCAAAATATTTTCGGTATTCGTATGAGCAATTATGGTTTTATCTTTTTGTATCAATGCTATTTCTTCTATTTCCCTATTTTCTTTTTTAATTCTGTAAATTATAGAATTCATTGTCATATCATCGCCTGTTTCCCAAGGAACTTTTATACTCTCTATTAAGCTGTTTGTAATGGCTCTTGCAAAATTTTCGGCATCCTTTGAAAGCCAACTGTATGTCTCATTCAAAATCCATCTTCCGAAAAAGTAAAGAAGAATAATCAGAAAAACCACGGAAATACTTATACCGGTGATAATGAACCTTCTCCTGTTCATCACCTTCTCCTCCTGAGTCTTTCTTCAACAACCGCAAGATTTCTTCTTACTTTTGTATTTTGGGGGTCAAGCCGCAGTATTTCACGAAAGACACTTCTGGCTTCTTCCAATTTCCCCTCGCTGTAAAGGGTTATACCTCTTTTGTAAAGTTCCTGAATTTTCGCTTTTACATCTTCAACCTTTACTTCTTTTTTCTCCTTTTTGACTACTTTCGGAACCTTCTTTATCACCACCTTCTTTTTAACTTTTTCTTTCTTTACCACTTTCGGAATTTTTTTGTAATAATAATTTATCTTTTGATCTATTTCAGGATAAGCGGGATATACCTCCTTAATATCCAGACAAATCTTATAAGCAAGGGAGTAATTCCTTGTTCTCTCTGCTTTATTTAAAGAAAAATACAATTTTCTCAGAGTGTCAATGGTCCACATGCATTTCTGATAAAAATTCATTACATCGGGTTCATAATAGAATTTCTCATACAGGAGTTTAATAAAATAAAGGGCGGAATCAAGTTCTCCGGATGTATAATTGGAAACAGCCTTTTCAAATAATTTTTTATCCAGATTTTCCCTGTTTAATTCTATATATCTATCCGCACTGAAAAGCAATTTTTCCCTTACCGGATTGTTTTCAGGATTTTCCTGCAGAAGTTCCGAATAAGTGGTAAGGGCATTTTTATAATCAGCGAGTTCCATATATAACTCGCCTTTTCTTTCCAGTCCCTGAGATATAATTATTAAAAAAATTAAGTATTTCATTTTACATCCCTCCTCCGTAAAGTAAATATAAAACAAAAGGACCGAATAAAATTATAAAGATCGTCGGCAAAATTAAAAGAATTGTCGGGATAACAATCAAAACAGGTGTTTTTGCTGCCTTTTCCTCCGCTTGGTCCCATCTTTTCAGTCTTACCTCTTCCGCCAATGTTGCAAGTGTCTGGGTTATGGGGGCACCCAGTTCTTCTCCGTGTGCAATTGTTATTGCCACAAGTGTTAAATCCGGGTGTTGCGTTCTTTCCGCCAGGTCCCTGAGTGCCTGAGATCTTTTTTTACCGAGTCTTAACTCGGAAAGCATAAGTGAAAATTCTTCCTTTAAGGGACAGGGATGCATTGATTCGGTCACATATTGAAGGGCTGCATTAAATCCCAAGTCAGCCTGAACAGCAGTATTTAATTGATCAAGAGCATCCCCTAAATCTTTTTGAATTAAATAATGTCTTTTTTTGATCTCTCCGGATAAATTTATGTCTTTAAAAAAGAAACCGATAAAAAGAAATACAAGGGAAAGAACAAGAGAAAAAGAGAAAGGAGCAGAGAATATTATAGTAAGAATTAAAAAGCTTATCATAAATAACACAAATCCGGAGACAACCTTTTCTGTTAAAACCGCATCTATGCTCTTTCCCCTTTCACCCGCCATTTCCATTTTCATTTCCAGTGTTTTTAAATAATCCTCCGGAATAAACCTTTTTATACCCTTAACCACAAACTCAAAAAGAGGAGCAAGGGCAGAGACTATTTTGGATGCGAATTCAATCCTTGCTCTCCTCCTTCTTAACCTCTCAAGACGGGATGAAATTGCGACTTCTTCGGGTGAGGGCAAAAAGGCAAGAACCAAATAATACACTGCAACAAAAGACAATATAAATACAAGTAATATTATCATATCTCTATTGTAATTATTTTTTTAATCCACAATGCAGCAATTAAGTCAAGTAAAAAAGCAACAAAGAGCATTATTATCCCCACTATGGTTTCCAGCATGGGGGCAAAAAGTTCGGGTTGCATGAGCCTCAAAAGAATTAAAAGAAAAAGGGGAAGAAGTGTTAAAACGATTGCTGATAATTTACCTTCAGCGGTAAGTGTATCTATTCTTCTTTTAAGTCTTCTTCTTGCTTTTATCGTATCAGCAATACCTGATAAAACATCAACAAGTGAACCGCCCGTTTTTCTCTGCAAAAGAACTGCACTTGTAAAAATTTTAAGCTCCCTTGAGGGAATTCTATCTTGTAAATGTGAAAGTGCTTCATCAAGCGGGACACCGAGGGAAACCTCATCAAGCACCCTCTTGAATTCCGTAGAAATCGGATTAGGCATCTGTTGTGTTACAATTTTCAAACAGTGACTGAAACCGAGTCCTGCCTTTAATCCACTCACAATCAACCTTAAAGCCTCCTCAAGCTGGTCATTAAACTTTTCTATCCATTTATTCCTTATTGTATAAGCATATTGAGGGAAAAATGCTATTATAACTATTGCTCCGAGAGCTATAATAAATATTTTCATTCCCAAACCCTTTCCGAGAAACAAATAAGTCAAAATCGCAAATCCGAATAAAGCACGCAATTCAAGTAAAATAAAATTTTTAACGGGGTAATCCGATGGTTCAAGTTTTTTAGCAATACTTTTTATATAATAAATGAAAAAGTCCTCCAAGAAAATTATTATCATGTATATAGCAAATATTATTGAAAGAATTATTAATACAATCTTCACCATACCTTTTCCTCCACTCCCTTATAATATATATCCTGCGGGATTTTAAGACCTTTAATCTCAAACTCTTCATGAACTTTCGGTCTTATCCCTGCTCCGACAAATTTCCCTATTATCTCACCCTTTTCACTCACCCCCTCCTGTTTGAAATAGAATATGTCTTGCATTGTAATAATATTTCCTTCCATTCCCGTAATTTCGGAAATTTTTGTTACCCTTCTTTTTCCATCCCTCATTCTTTGAGTAAATACTATAAAGTCAATTGCTGATGCAATATAATTCCTTATTGCTGAGACAGGTAATTCGGTTCCTGCCATCAAAACCATTGTCTCCAGTCTTGAAAGTGTATCACGTGGAGAATTAGCGTGAACCGTGGTTAATGAACCTTCGTGACCGGTATTCATTGCCTGAAGCATGTCAAGTGCCTCACCTCCTCTACACTCACCCACAATTATTCTATCCGGTCTCATCCTCAAACAGTTTTTTACAAGGTCCCTTATCGTAATCTCACCTTTGCCTTCAATATTAGGGGGCCTTGCTTCGAGTCTTACAACATGAGGTTGCTGTAATCTTAATTCTGCGGTATCTTCAACCGTCACAATTCTTTCATCTTCCGGTATAAAAGAGGATAAAACATTTAAAAGGGTTGTTTTACCGGAGCCTGTTCCACCTGCCACAATTATATTCTTCTTTGCTATAACACATGCCTTTAAAAACTCAACCATAAAATCGGCAATAGAGCCAAAATTTATAAGATCCTGATAGGAAAAAGGCTCTTTTCTGAATTTTCTTATGGTTATTGTAGGACCATCGATTGATACAGGGGGCAAAGTGATATTTACCCTTGAGCCATCAGGCAATCTTGCATCACATAAGGGATTTGCCTCATCAACCCTTCTTCCTATCGGTGATACAATTCTTTCTATCACAAGGCGCAACTGTGTCTCATTAAAGAATTTTCTATCGGTTAAATAAATCTTCCCTCTTTTCTCTACATAAATTTTGTCCACCGCATTAACCATTATTTCGGTAATTTCAGGGTCTGCAAGCAGGTCTTCAAGCGGTCCGAGCCCCAGTATCTCCTTTATCATATCCTCTACAAATTTTTTCCTCACTTCCTGTGTAGGAAAAGGAATATCAAATTCGTCAAGTTTCTCTATAATGAGCCGTTCAACCTTTTTTCTTATTTCCTCTTTTTGAGCAGGAGAATCTACGGTTGCGGACAATTCGCCTGAAAGGGTCATCTCCTTTATTATATGAGCATGAATGAGTCCTTTAATCTCATGCGGAACTTCCTCCAGCTTTTCTTCAATCTCTATTTTGGCTTTTTCCATTAATTTTTCTTTTCTCTCATCAATAATTTCCTCCTTCTTTTCTTCTTCTTTTACCTCTTTTTCCTCTTTTTTCTTTCTCCTGAAAATTGAGAAGAAGTCTTTTTTGGTTTCTTTCCTTTTTCTTAAAATATCCTCCCTTTTTATTTCTCCTTCAATAAACTTGCAGATCTCTTTTATTTTTTCTTTAAAAACAGAGGAGAGTTTATCCTTACCTGCATCAAAGCCCAGGTCCACAATCTGATTCACACTCTCGTCTTCGGGTAAAATAAAAAGTGCTTCTTTCTCAATAATTTCTTCAATTTCATTTAAAGGAATCCCTTCTTCTTTGTAAGAATTTATGATAAATTCAATCTTCTGAGGGGGGTAATACCTCAATTTAAATACTTCTCTCAAATTTTTGGATTGTGCTATGGATAAAAAGTCATTTTTTAAAACAACAAAAATGGTATCGGTAATATCAAGGAAATTCAAAACTTTTTCATCAACAATATGACCGCAGTCAAAGATTACATATTCATAATCATTTTCAACTTTTTTCAAAAAAGGGGGAACCATTTCATATTCCTTATCCCAGTTTTCTCCTGTTTTTGAAAATATAAGATGAAGTTTTGATGGATAAGAAGAATAAGGATAAATATATTCTCCTCTGAATTTCTTATCTTTTTTAAAGGATGAAAGGGCTTCCCTTAAAGTTTTCCTTATTTCTGCTCCGAAAATGTAAGATAAATCTCCGTGATTCTCTGCTTCAATTAAAAGGACATTTTTTTTATTCTGAGCCAATTCATACGACACAAGTGAGGCTAAGATTGATGTTCCGACACCTCCTTTTGTGCCAATAAATGCAAATCTTTTCATTGCTTCATTGTGTTTCTTTTAAGGTTTCAAGTACATAAAAATCATTTGTATAAGGATCCCAGAAGGCTTCAAGTCCTATACTTTCAAAAAAGGAGAAAGGAACATAGATTACCCCGTTTTCAACCTTTACTTCTGGTCTTATAGGATAAGCAACTCCGTCTCTTTCTATGGTAGAAGTTTCAACGGAAAGATAAGTTTTCTTTTTCCCGAATTTAACCTCTGCCAGCTTTCCTTCCTCAACCCATTCATAGTCAATATTCAGTCTTTCTTTAAAGACCTTTGAGAGCTCAAAGTAAATTGTTCCATCAAAGGATTTGGTAGGAATATAGAAATCTTCCCTCTTCTCACCCCTGAAAATATGAATCTCTGCCGCCCCCCTTTCATAAGGGATTACATAAGGTGTAACTATAAATACTAAGTCTTTTATCACATCGTCGTGTTTTATTCTCGTAAAAAACAACTTTCCGAGTATAGGAATTTTACCCAGAATAGGAATTGAGGAGCGAAACTCTTGTTTTGTTTTTTTAATGAGCCCGCCTATTAATATGCTTTCTCCCGGAAAAACCTTTACCTCAACTTTTGCGTTATTTTTTCTTATTGCAGGAACAATGTATCCCCCGAAATTGACAGCATTTGTCCAATCAAGGTCAGAAACTTCTGGTTCAAGGTCCAACACAATGTGCCCCTCATCATCAAGCTTAGCCTTCAATTTCAACTTCACACCGTACTCCTTCCATTCTATACTTGCGGTTCCCATTGCTTGAGCTGTAATAATCGGTATTTCTCCGCCACTCAAAAATTCGGATGTTTTATCTTCAAGGACTACCAATGTAGGGTGTGATAAAATCTTAAGAAACCCTTTCTCTTCAAGAAAATGTAAGGTGCTTGAAAGATTGGTAATTCTTTTAATAGGACCTATATCAAGGGGATAAGTTTGAGGAATATTACCTTCTTCAAACCCTAATTCTTTCATCCAGTCCCATCCATAGTCGCTATTATATGTCCTTTCCACCTCCAGGACCCACACATCCGCTCTTATTGTTTTAGGCTGGTAGAATTGGAGAGGGTCCCTTTTTTTAATTACACATTCAATTTCCTGTTCTCCTTTATCCGTGAAAATAATTATATTTGTAACACCTTCCTTCATCGCATTAAGTAATACTTCCCTATCTGAAAGAAGACGCATTCCCAGAATATCAGGATTACCTACTGCTACACTCTTTACAGGTCTTACAAATTTCAAAAGTTTGGAATATCCCTCATGTAAAAGGAGATAAGAGAATAAGAAAATTTTAAGTATCATTTTTCCTTAGCTTTTTCAAGATAGAAGCTGACAGAAACATTCTGCACCGCATTCACTTCTTTTGTGGTCTCTTTATATCCAGGAGCTATAAATTTTAATCGATACCTTCCGGGAGACAAAGTAATTTTACCCTTCCCGTTTTTAAAGGTATAAGGAGGTAAAGGGGAACCCACAATTATTACTTTTACATCTTTCACAGGGTCAAAAGTTTTGGCATCCAGTAATTCAATTTCAAGAGAAACTCTTTTTACTTCGGGTTTTGCAGTTTCTGTGATTGTTTCTGTTGCTTCATATGTTCTGTATGGATCCTCCTCGGGGTTGTAATAGAAACAACCCCAGGATAATAGGATTATTAAAGGTAATAATTTTAAAGTTTTCATCATTCCTCCCTCTTTTTAATAAGTCTTAAATTTTAAAAAAAATTTCCAAAAAAGTCAAATAAAAAAATTTTTTTTCTTAAACTTGAAATTTTGAAAAAAAAATATTATAATAAAACTCCTTTAAAAAAAATTTAAAAAATCCCATGCGCGGAAAAAGGAAGGAACTTATCGGTGCGGTTGTTTCAAACAAGATGGATAAAACCGTCGTTGTGCTTGTTGAACGACGGGTTCGTCATCCATTGTATAAAAAGGAAATAAAAAAGAGGAAAAAATTTTATGCCCATGATGAAAATAATGAATGCAGAATAGGTGATATTGTGCGAATAATGGAAACACGCCCCCTTTCAAAGCTCAAAAGATGGAGAGTTGTGGAAATATTAAAAAGGGCTCCGGGTTTTAGTGAGGAAAAAGAGAAATGATACAGCAGCAATCAAGACTTAAAATTGCTGATAATACCGGTGCACTTGAAGTTATGGTGATAAGGGTTTTGGGAGGAAGTGCAAGAAAATACGGTTCGGTAGGAGATATTTGCAGAGCAACTGTCAAAAAAATCGGAACAGGTTCACAGGTGAAGGAAGGAGAAAAGGTATGGGTCGTAATTGTAAGAACAAAAAAGGAAATAAAAAGAAAAGACGGGTCCACAATAAGGTTTGATGACAATGCAGGGGTTATAATAGACCCTGCGGGTGAACCCAAGGGTACAAGGGTTTTCGGTCCTGTGGCAAGAGAATTAAGGGAAAAAAGATTTATGAAAATTGTTTCACTTGCTCCGGAGGTTTGGTGATGGCTGCTAAGATTAAAAAAGGAGACCAGGTAATGGTGATTTCGGGTGATGATAAAGGGAAAATAGGAAAAGTTATAAAGGTCTTTCCGAAGAACCAAAGGGCTATTGTTGAAGGAGTCAATATTGTGAAAAGGCACAGAAGATTTGTAAGTGCTGACAGACCTCACGGAATAATTGAAATGCCTGCTCCTGTTCACATTTCAAACCTTGCTCTTGTTTGTCCGTCTTGTGGGAAAAGGACAAGGGTCGGGTTCAGATTCGAAGGAGATAAAAAAGTGAGATATTGTAAAAAATGCAATGACACGATAGATAAGGATTGATATGGCGAGATTGCTTGAACATTATAAGAAAAATGTAATTCCGAAATTAATGAAAGAATTTAAATATAAAAATCCGTTTGAGGTCCCTAAAATAGAGAAAGTGGTTGTAAATGTAGGATACGGTGAAGCGGTAAATGATCCGAAATTAATAGAACTTGTTCAAAAAGAACTTGCTCAGATTACAGGACAATGGCCTTGTATAAGAAGGGCAAGAAAGCATGTTGCTGCATATAAGGTAAGAAAAGGAATGCCCATCGGTGTGAAGGTTACATTGAGGGGAAAAAGGGCTTACGAATTCCTTGACAGAACAATAACATTTGCACTTCCGAGGGTAAGGGACTTCAGGGGATTAAAAAGAAATTCTTTTGATGGAAGAGGGAATTATAATTTCGGACTCGAAGAACATATTGTTTTTCCGGAGGTGGATATAGATAAAGTGAAAGTTCAGTTCGGGATGGACATAGCAGTTGTAACTACTGCAAAAACCGATTATGAAGCATTAAGGTTACTTGAAGAACTCGGATTTCCGTTTGAAAGAAAAAAGGAGGTGAAAAGTGGCAAGAAAAGGTAAATTTATGAGATGGTTAATGTATGAACCGAAATTTAAGGTCAGGTACAGGAACAGATGTAAGAGATGCGGAAGACCCAGGGGTTATATAAGGAAATTCGGTTTGTGCAGGATATGTTTCAGAGAACTCGCTGTTCAGGGTTTGATTCCCGGTGTTAAAAAGGCAAGCTGGTAAAATGGTAAATGATCCTATAGCGGACATGCTCATAAGAATAAAAAATGCTGTAATGAGAAGAAAAGAGGAAGTTAAAGTACCCCATTCAAAGTTAAAAGAAAGAATTGCCCAGATTTTAAAGGATGAAGGATTTATTGAGGAATATAAAATTGCGGGAGAAGGTGTGAAAAAGGAAATAGTAATTCTTCCCAAGTACGACAATGAAGGGAATCCTGTTTTAACGGATGTAAGAAGGGTTTCAAAGCCGGGAAGAAGGATATATGTCAAAAAAGATAAAATTCCTTGGGTTAAAAACGGTACGGGAATTGCAATTATTTCCACCTCAAAGGGTGTTGTTACCGACAGGGAGGCAAGAAGATTAAAAGTGGGCGGTGAAGTCTTATGTGAGGTATGGTAAAATGAGTAAAATCGGCAAAAAACCGGTTTTGATTCCCGAGGGTGTAAATATAAGGCTTGAAGGGAGGAAACTGATCGTAAAAGGACCGAAAGGAGAACTTTCCCTTGAAATTCATCCTGAAATAGAACTTGAAATAGATGAAAAAGAAATAAGGGTTAAGAGAAAAAGTGATGAAAAGTTTGTCAGGGCAATGCACGGCACAACCAGATCCCTTATTAACAACATGATTAAAGGAGTAAAAGAGGGTTTTTACAAAGAGCTTCTTGTGGTGGGTACGGGATATAAGGCTGATTTAAGGGGAAGGGAGCTTATTCTTGATGTAGGGTATGCCGAACCTAAGAAATATATTTTGCCGGAGGGTATAAAGGCTGAGGTGAAAAAGGAAGGAGCAAATTTCAAAATCAGAATTGAGGGAATTGATAAGCAAAAAGTTGGACAAGTTGCTGCTGAGATAAGAAAAATCAGGGAGCCTGATTTATATAAAGGAAAAGGTATAAGATATGCTGATGAAGTGATTAAATTAAAACCGGGTAAAGCAGGAGTGGCAAAATAATGGAAAGGGAAGAAAAAGTATTAAGGAGAAAAAGAAGGCGTTTGAGAGTAAGAAAAAAGGTATTCGGAACACCTGACAGACCACGACTTTGTGTATATAAATCTTTGAAGCACATATATGCACAAATTGTGATAGACCCCCCGCTCGGTCCTTGTAAGGTTCTAACAGGTGCTTCTACCCTTTCCCCTGAAATCAGAAATGAGGTCAAAAGATTAAAAGGGAAAATAGAGAAGGCAAAACTTGTAGGGAGATTAATAGCAGAAAAGGCTTTAAAATTAGGGATAAAAAAAGTGGTCTTTGACAGAGCAGGATATAAGTATCACGGAAGAGTAAAGGCTTTGGCAGAGGGAGCAAGGGAGAAAGGACTTGAATTTTGAGAATATCTCTAATCTCACAGAATTTTGATAAATATTCAAATGGTGAATCGCGGACAAATTACGAAATAGCAAAATATCTCCTTTCAAAAGGGCATGAGGTGCATATTTACGCATATAAAATTGAAAAGGAACTCTTTGAAAAAGGCTCTAAAATTTACAAAGTACCTTTAATAATAGAAAGACCCGCTATTTTAAAAAGCATCATTTTTTTTCTATGGGTATCTTTGATTATAAGAATGAAAAAGAATAAATATGACATAATATATCAATCCGGACCATCGGCATTTGTATCTCATAATTTAAATGTGTGTCAGTTTTGCCATTCAGCATACAGAAAAAAAATATTGAAATTTAAATTTCCCATCCTAAGAAAAATTTATTATTACATTAATTATACAGTAGCATCTTTCATGGAAAAGATCGTTTATAAGAAAGCCAAAATAATAGTTGCTGTTTCAGAAAAAATAAAAAAAGAACTTATCAAGTACGTAAAAATAAAAAAAGATAGGATCGTAATAATACATAACGGAGTGGATATTGAAAAGTTTACTCCCAAAAAAGCAAATGAAAAGTCGGTATTATGCAAAAAATTAAACATAAATGAGAATAAAAAAATATTTTTATTTGTAGGAGACTTGAATTCTCCGAGAAAAGGATTTTTAAATTTGATTAAGGTGTTTGAAGATTTGGAGGAAAATTGCATTTTATTAGCTCTGGGAAAATATGAAAGGGGTATTTTTCATAAATTAGTGGAAAAAAAGAATTTAAAAAGAAAAATTATTTTTCTCGGTTTTCAAAAAGATACCCCCTTTTTTTACAGATCAGCAGATTTTATGATATTTCCTACTTTTTATGACCCTTGTCCGCTTGTTGTTATGGAATCTCTTGCAAGCGGTACCCCCTGTATTGTATCACATTCACGATACTGCGGCAGCACCGAAATTATAGAAGACAAAAAAGAAGGCTTTATAATAAAAAATCCTCATAATATAGAAGAAATAAAAGAAAAAATTAATTATGCAATAACTTTAAACAAGAGAGAATATTTAAAGATGTGCTTTAATGCCCGTAAAAAAGCTGAAAATTTTTCTTGGAATAAAATCATCGAAAAATATTACAAAACATTGTTATCAAGAAAATGTTAATTTATATCACCACCTCTTTCTTTCTGGGATAAAGTTTTCCATATACCTTCTCCACATCATCCACAATTATCAAAATAAGTGCCTCCTTGTTTTCCGCAAGTTGAAAAGCACAGAAAATTGCCTCTTCTTCATCATCCATTATAAAAATCCTATCCTCACTTACTCCCTTTTCTTTAAGCACATTTTTCATCATAAGCGGAACTTCTTTCGGCTTTCTTCCCCTTAAATCCCAATCATCCCTTATCACAAAATAATGAACATCAGAATTACCGGCAATTTCTGCCATCTTTCTTATATCAATATTCCTCCTATCTCCCGGTGCTCCTATTACCGCAATCTTAAACTCATAAGGAAGTGAATTAATTAAACTGAATATCATCTCATAAGCCTTCGGATTATGAGCATAATCAAGAATAATCTTCCATTTACCGATGGAAATGAAATTGGCTCTTCCGGGATTTTCATGAAAAGAGGAATGAAATGTCCTTAATCCCTCTGCTATGGTCTCCAGGGGAACGCCGAGAAGATAAGTAATAAGAGAAGCAGCAAGAGCATTTTCTATATTAAACATTGCCCTTCCTTCAAAAGCACTCGGAATTTCACTTATATTTATTACCGGTATCCTCAAATCCCCTTTACAAAGGCATATTGTATCTCCGTCAAGAAGCATTCCTATTCCCCCTATTTGAAGATGTTTCTCAAAAAACTCATTTCTTTTCAAGCAAAAATAAGCCGGTTTTGCTATTGTATTTTTATGAAGATTTCTTACAACCTCATCACATGCATTTAAAACAGCAAAACCTTCTTTTTTAACAGCCTCTATGACCACGGATTTAACTTCAGCCATTTCTTCAACCGTTTCAATACCCCTTAAACCGAGATGGTCCTCCGAGACATTTAAAACACACCCTATATCAGCATAATCATATCCCAGCCCTTCCCTTAAAATTCCTCCTCTCGCTGTTTCAAAAACCGCAACTTCAACAGATGGGTCCTTTAAGACAACTTTTGCGCTCCACGGACCTGTTGTATCTCCTTTAACAATCCTTTCATTACCTATGTAAATTCCCTCTGTTGTTGTAAAACCTACCTTCTTACCCGAAATTCTCAATATATGGGAGACCATTCTCACTGTTGTCGTTTTTCCATTCGTTCCTGTTATTGAAACAATCGGAATTCTCGAAGGTACCCCCGGAGGAAATAACATATCCAGGACGAACACTGCAACATTTCTGCTTTTTCCTTTTGACGGATAAAGATGCATTCTGAATCCGGGAGCAGCATTTACTTCAACAACTTTCCCTTTTATTTCATGAAGGGGCTTTGTTATATCCTTACAGATAAAATCAATACCCGCTATATCAAGCCCTGTTATCCTTGCAACCCTTTCTGCAAGTCTTAAATTTGAAGGATGGGCTATATCGGTAACATCTTCCGCTTCTCCACCTGTTGAAAGATTGGCTGATGTCTTTAAATAAAGAATCTCACCTTTCGGAAGAACAGAATCAAGGGTGTAACCCTTTCTTTTTAATATTTCATGAGTAATTTCATCTATTTTAATTTTTGTTAAAGGTTTCTCATGTCCTATTCCCCTTCTTTCATCGCTGTTAATTTTTTCAACAAGTTCCCTTATTGTGCTTTTTCCATCTCCTATTACATGAGCAGGGGTTCTTCTGGCACATGCAACCGCCTTTCCGTTTATTACCAGAATTCTGTAATCTTCTCCTTCAACATGTTCTTCAATAATAACTTTTTTTGAATAATTCTTAGCATATTTGAAGGCTTCTTTTAATTCATCAAAGCTTCTTATATTGGTTGTGACTCCCTTTCCCTGATTTCCATCAAGGGGTTTGCAAACAACCGGAAACCCTATCTTTTCCGCAATCTCTTTTGCGGATTCGTAATCATAAACAACGCCTCCTTCGGGTACAGGAATTCCTGAATCTTTCAAAATCTTTTTTGTTATATCCTTATCACAGGCTATTTCAACAGCAATGTTTGATGTATTGTTCGTGGTTGTAGCCCATATTCTTTTGGAATATTTTCCGTATCCGAGTTGCACAAGATTTCCATCTTCCCATAATCTAATAACAGGAATATTTCTTCTTTTTGCTTCATCAATTATTGATTGAGTCGAAGGACCGTATGCCCACTTTTCTCTTATCTCAAGTAATTCATTTATATATGGTTTAATATCGGGAATCCCCCCGTCTATAATTTTTTCAACAATTTCAACAGCAAATTCTCCTGCTTTTTTACCTGCTTCTTCAACCACATAAGAGTAAATGATCTTATAAACACCTTTTTTCTTTTCACTTCTCGCCTTTCCGTATCCTGTTTCCATTTTAGCAAGACATTGAAGTTCAAGTGCAACATGCTCAACAACATGCCCCATCCATGTACCTTCTTCAACTCTTTTTAAAAACCCGCCCTCAAAGTCATAAGAACATCTATGGGAATAAAGAGTAGGAATTGTCTTCTCTATTCTCTCTTTAAAACCTTTTATTTTATTTGTGGGTTTATCTTCAAGTTCTCCTATATCAAGTGTCATACATATACAGGGTTTTCTTAAATGATAAATATTCGGACCCCTGAAAGCCCTGATTTCAAGAATTTTCATATATTTAAACTTTTTCATACTTTTATTACTTTCCTATTTTTTAAATCATATTCTCCTTCTGGAGAGAGAATATGAATTTTAACATTTTCCACCCCGAAGGGTCTTCCTGGTCTTAACCCGGAAATATTTGTCTTTTTTATGTCTCTTCCGTCAATAACCGTAACAACGCCTCTGCCCACAACTTCAAAAAAATCTCCTTTCACAAAAATTGCAGTATCTTCTGAAAGTCCTATACCTAAAACAGAGGGATTTGACACAACAACCTGAATCAACCTCAAAAGCCTTCTTCTCCTGTGAAAATGAGTATCAATCACTATATCTTTTAAAAGACCAAGACCTTTTGTAAGTTCTACTTTCCCTTTAAACGCACCTTTATCAGCAGAGCCTTCATAAATCATCAAATCACCCATAAATGCAGCGCCCGCACTTGTTCCTATTATCATAACATCTCTTTTTTTCAAATTTTTAAGCACATCAAAAATCTTTGTTCCACCCAGCATTGTGGTTAATTTAAGTTGATTCCCCCCTGTAAAAAATATAATCTCCGCTTTTTCTATATGTCTTTCCAATTTTTTAACATTCAACCTATCCCTTTCAGAAGGAGCAAGGAAACTTATAAGATTTTTAATTCCGTATTTTTTAAATATCTCCGCATAATGAAAATATGTATCAAAGGGAACACTTGAAGCATAAGGAATTATAAGAACTTCCCCTCCTTTATAATTTTCTGCAATTTTTTTCAGTATGGGGGAATCTTTTTTTAAATTTCCGCCAATTAAAATAAGATTTTTCATAAAATTAAATTATATGAGAAAAAAAATTGAATTTAAAATTTTATTCTTCGGTTATGTTATTTTTTTATTTCTATCACTCCCCTTTGCCGGTCCTTTTGCAAGGTATTTAAGAAAAGAAGTTTTCGGACCCGATTTAATGGGAAAGATAGTTATAATATTTCTTTTCATCGTTTTTTTGATAACCCTTTTTTTTATATTTAAAAACAAAGGATTTAAAAAATTTTTAATAAGTTTTTTAATTCTTTTATTTCTTTTTATCTTCAGTTTTTATGTAAAAACTCCAGAAGAGAAGTTACATCTTTTTGAGTATTTTTTACTGGGTATATTGTGTTATAAAAGTTTCAAAAATCCTTTTTTAATTATTTTTTTAATATTTACAATTGCATTAGCAGATGAATTTGTTCAATATTTGCTTCCGATGAGATACGGAGATTTAAAAGATGTCTTAAGTAATATAATAGGAGGAGGGGCAGGATTTTTAATATGTATTGTATTTAAAAAATAAAATTTGATATGAAAATCAGACAACCGTTATTTATTCATCTCATAGTTTCATGATTTCAACCTCCTGATTTCATTAATAGACAAATATTCTCGTTTTCCTTATATGATCAAGCCCGAGAAGGTACTTTACCATTCTTTCAATTCCCAGTCCGAATCCTGCTGAAGGTTTTAATTTCCTTTCCTTTGCATATTCAAGATATTCTTTAAAGAGGGAGAGGGGAAGTCCTTTCCTTTTTATTCTATCCACAATACGTTCATATTCGTACTCTCTTTCACCACCTGAAAGTCCTTCCCCGAATCCGAAAGGATAAATCAGATCATAATCAAGAAGAATTCCGTATCTTTGAGGGTCTTCCCTATCATAGAACTCTCTTTCTTCCTCCAAGAAATCAACCAAAAAATAAGGTTCCTTTATACTTTGGGATAAATTTAGCATGTTTCCGTATTTTTCCTTCATTTCTTTCACACTTATTCTTTTAAAAGGCTTTTCAGGCACAGGTACTTTTATGAGTTGCGGATATTTTTCTTTAAGATTTCTTATGATATATATTACAAGGTCTTCTATAAATTCCATTACCTTTTCTTTTGTTACATTTCGCATCTCTACATCCAATTGAACAAACTCAACAAGATGATGAGGGGACTCTTTTTCTATTCTTATATTTGGAGAAACTATGAATATTTTTTCAAAATAGTTCATCAGTATCTGTTTTTGAAAGATCATGCTTGTTGTGAGGAAGTACTCTTTATCATAAATTTTAGTTTTAGCATATTTTGTTTCAAGCAATGGATCAGAGAGTCTTGTGAGAATGAGGGGGAGGATTTCAACAAAACCTCTTTCCAGCAAGAAATCCCTTGCCTCTTTTAATACCCCTGAACAAATAAGGGTACTTTTTAATTTTTCATCCATGGGGGACCTCCTTTTTGATTTTCGAACGATCCCCCCTTTATTTCAGGGGGTTATTATTGGAAGAATTAAAAGAAGAATTTATAAAAAGAGAATCATATTTAATTCTTATAAGGACAGAAGAACAAAATTTTATTTTCATATGTTAAATTATAACATAATCCACACTCACTTTCAAGTTTTAAATATAAACAAATTGTTATTACAAATAATTAAAAAGTCCTATTCTGCTTCTTCCCCCGGTTTTAGCACAATTACATCAATGTTAAGGGATGGGTCAATCAGTTTTTTGAATTCCTCAGGAGTTCCTGTTAAAACAGGAAATGTGCCGTAATGCATGGGTATCACAAACTTGGGCTTTAAAAGTTTACACGCATATGCAGCTTCTTCAGGTCCCATCGTGTAATGTGAACCTATTGGAAGAAGCACAAGATCAGGTTTGTAAAGTTCACCTATCATCTGCATTCCCACAAAAACACCGGTATCACCCGTATGATATATCTTGAATCCATTCTCCATTTTTATCACAAATCCCGCAGGATCACCTCCCGGAATCAAGTTATCGCCTTCCTGAATACTAGAGGAATGCGTTGCCTCTGTCTGTATGATTTCAATATTCCCATCCTTAACATGTCCTCCGATGTTCATTCCTATTGCATTTTGAATCCCCTTTGATTGCAAATATACGGAAATTTCATGAATTGCATATACTCTTGCACTTGTATTTCTGGCAATTTCCAGAGTGTCTCCGAGATGGTCTCCGTGAGCATGTGTGAGTAGGATTATGTCTGCTTTATCATACTCTTTACCCGGTGAAGAAGGATTTGAGAGCCAAGGGTCAATGAATATTACTTTTCCTTCAGGGGAGGTAATTTTAAAAGCAGAATGTCCGTAATATTTTACTTTTATTCCATTAAATTTTGCCATCTCCGTTCCTCCTTTTTAAACAATAAATTTTACACAAAATATGTGTTAAAATAAAATGTAATGGAACTTTTTATTTTTATATTTATAAATTTCCTTCTTTATTTCTCCTGCGTAAAAGTAATCAATTTTATCAAAAAAGACATAAGTTTTGCAGATAATTTAATTTCCGCATTTTTATTTCATCTTTTCTCCTTATTTTTCATTTTTTCAATTTTCGGATACTTGCATCTTATAGATTTTAAATTTCTTCTGCTTTTTTATTTTATGTTCATTGTGATTTACTCCCTCATAGGGGGAAATGTAAAAAAGGGATACAGGGAAATATTTTTAAGATTTGTAGAAAAATTTAAAGAATTTATTAAAATTTTAAAAGAAAACCCCTACTTAAATTTAATCTTTATTCTTTTTCTTATTCAATTAATTTTTATTTTAAGGTTTATTTTTCTATATCCTCCTCAGGGCTGGGACAGTTATGCTTATCATCTTCCTGTTGCTTCAAGGATAGTTATAGAAAAAGGGATGCCTTCTTTTGATAATTTTTTAAAAGCACACACCTTTTTCATGTTTCCTAAGAATATAGAATACATTTTTTCTCTTTATTATATTTTCATAGGTTCTGACAAAGGAATGATGATAATTCACATTCCTTTTTTAATTTTTGGGATAATCGCATGTTATTCAATATTAAGAAAATTAGGAGCAAGTAAAGAGAGGTCCCTTTTTGTTTTTTGTCTTTTATTTACACCTATTATCCCTCAACAATTAGGGGTTGCATATGTAGACATAGAAGTTAACATGATGTTTATAATATTTATGAATTTTGCTTTAATTGAAAACCCGTACTTTACTCTTTTTTCTCTTATTGCCCTTTCCATAGGTGCTGGGATAAAATTAAGTATCTTTCCTTTTTTTATAATTTATTTATTTGTTTCAATTATAAAATTTATAAGAAGAAGAAAAATAATTTTTTTAATCCTTTCTTTTATAATAATATATATAACCTCAACTCATTATTATTTGTTTAATTATATAAAAACCGGGAATCCTTTTTATCCCCTAAAGATTAACATTTTCGGATTTGAGATATTTGAAGGAAAAATAAATCCTTTTACAATAGACCCTCGTTTCTGGATTTTTAATCCTTTTTTTATTATTAAAAAATGGCTGGAGTTTCCTTACGGTAACGTGAGCATTTATAAACATGATAATTTATCTGCTGGGTTTGGGCATCTTTTTATTTCTTTTTCCTTTCTTTCATTATTTTTAAATTTGATCTCTTTGAAAAAAAATAAAAATTGGAAAAAATTTTATTTTTTTTTTAATATACTTTTTAACAATGCCTTACAAATGGTATTCAAGATTTATCATATATATTCCATTTTTATCTTTCATATGTTTTATATATCTATGGGAAATACTTAAACAGAAAAATATTGCTCCTTTAATTCTGTTTTTATCTCTTCTTTCACTTTTTGAAGGTCTAAACAATCGTTTTTCACCTTATCCTTTTTCTGATTTTTTTACTTACAAAGAAAATACCTTCTCTGTAACCCTGCCTAAGAGGTCCCTTTATTCATTCTCCCAACTCTCTTTTTATTTAAAAGAAAACGATACTTTATGTATTTACTTCACAGATTGGAAGAAAAAGAAAAATTTTGATTATATCGTTGTATTAAACGGAGGACTCTTGAGAAGAAGTTTCAGAATCAGATATGACTTTATTGATGATTCAAGATATAAACTCTACAAAAAAATTATCTCCTCTGTTTACGATACTTTTCCGGGTTACAGAGTAGTTTATTCTGATAAAAACTGCATTTTATGGATTAAAAAATGAAAAATTATATATTTTTTATAATCGGTCTCATCCTTTTTATCCTGCATATCCTTTACTCACCCTATCCTATTGAAAGCCTTAGAGTATTTCAAAAAGAAATTCATTTATACTTTGCATCAAGAAAAATCATAAAAGATTCGGTGATATCACAGAGAAGAGGTATTAAATTTTACATATTGTCTTGCGGTTTGAGGGGATTAAAAAACCATTACTTTCTTTTTCAAATCGGAGATTATATAAGAATAATAAAGAAAAAAAGAGGACTATGGGCTGTAATTGTTCCTTCAAGAAATTATATTGATTTTGAAATCCAAAACTTTGATACATTTAAATCCGAAGAGGAAGTTAATAAATTGTTAAATTTTTTAAACAATCTCCCTGATTCCTGTTTGATATTCTTTGCAGTTGAAGACGAAGCATCAAGAAAATGGAATGAAAACATTGAGAGAAAATTCAAACAAATGGGAGCAAAGATAAGTTTAAAAGGGAAATACAGATGGAGTTATATATTTGTGGTTAAGAAATTAGGAAATAATTTTATACCTTTATATGAAAAAGCCTTGAAAAATAATCCCTTGCTTCTTCTTTTGAAATAATTTGATTTTATATTATTATCATAACTTAAAATTTTTGATTAATGAGATTTTTTATAATTTTTACCGCACTTATCCTTTATATTTTATTCGGAACATTTTTTTATATGTATATTGAGGGGTGGAGAGATTTTGTTGAATCTTTTTATATGTCCATTATTACATTAACAACTGTCGGATACAGGGAAGTTCGCGAATTGTCCACTAAAGGAAGAATATTCACCTCTTTTTATATTTTATTCGGACTCGGTTTTTTCTATTATGCATTTTTTACATTATTCGAAGTTGTATTCAAAAGGACTTCTTTCGTATGGTATAAAAGTAAAATGGAAAACAAAATTAAAAAATTAAAAAATCATTACATAGTTTGCGGTTTCGGAAGGATGGGGAGTTATACCGTTAACAGATTATTGCTCGAAAAAAAAGACTTTGTGGTAATAGAAAACAATCCCGAAGCAATATCAGAACTTAAAGAAAGGGAAATACTCTTTATAGAAGGTGATGCAAGGGAAGAGGAAATTTTGATAAAGGCAAATATTAAAAATGCTAAGGCTATTGCTTCGCTCTTACCCGATGATGCGGATAATCTCTATGTTATTATCACTGCAAAAGAACTTAATCCGGATATATTTATAGTAACAAAGGCATCTGATAAAGATGGTGAAAGAAGACTGACAAAAGCAGGTGCTCACAGGGTTATTTTGCCGTATGAAGAAGCAGGGTCAAAAATTGCTCTTTCCCTTTTAAGGCCGAATCTGAGGGAATTTATAGAACTTGCCCACAGGGGAACACATCTTGAATATCAGGTTGAAGAAGTTTATATTGATGAAAAATCTCCCTTTAACAATAAATCTCTTAAGGATTCCGGTTTAAGAAAAGATTACGGAATGATTGCTCTCGGGATAGTTAAAAAGGGCAAACTCATTTTCAATCCCGAGCCTGAAATTAAAATTGAAAAAGGAGATGTATTAATTCTTCTTGGTGAAAGGGAAAAATTTGAAAAACTGATAGCATAGATTGAGAATCCTTGTCTCTCCTTTATACGGAATAGGTGATACCCTTATGATGACTCCTGCAATTGAAATCCTTAAAAAAAATTTGAAAAATTCAGATATAACTGTTTTTACAATGTTTGAATCAACAAGGGATGTGTTACTGAACAACCCTTATATAGATAATTTACTTTATTTCCCTCTACTTAAAAATAAAATAAGAAGTTTTTTTTACATATTAACTCAAATTCGTAAAAAAAAATTTGATATTACGATAAATTTTTATCCTACAAACAGAAAAGATTACAACATTTTTTCTATTTTAACCGGCTCTAAAATCAGAATAGGACATTCTTATTCTGTGAGAAATATAAGAGAACTCAATTTTTTAAAAAATAGAAAAATAAAGGAAAAAGAAAAATTGCATAATGTGCTTGAGAATATGAGGCTTTTAAGGAAATTTTTCGGAATAAAGGAGAAAAAAATTCCGCCTTTAAGAATTTATCTTAAAGAATATGAAATTGAAAAGACAGAAGAATTTATCAGAGAAAAAAATTTGATGGATAAATTTTTAATAGGCGTGCATGCGGGTTCAAGTATTTTTAAAGGACACAGAGGTAAAAGATGGGCTTTGGATAAATTTGAAGAGCTTTTTAAAAAAATTAAAAATAATTTCAAAGATGCCTTTTTTCTATTTTTCGGTGCAAAAGATGATAAGGATGCAAATGAATATCTTGAAAACAAAATAAATTTCGGGATTAAAATTGAAGGTAAAAATATCAGAGAAGTTGCGGGAATAATAAAAAAATGTAAAATTTTTATAACAAACGATTCGGGTATCATGCATCTTTCTGCTGCGTGCGGTGTTCCTACCCTTGCACTTTTCGGACCCACATCTCCTTATAAACTTCATCCATGGGGTGTGAAACATAAAATTTGTTTCTTGGGGCTTGATTGTTCACCCTGTTTTAAGTATTCTCCAAAACCTTTAAATTGTGTAAAAAACATCAACTTCAAATGCATGATGGATATGAGTGTTGACTTTGTTTATGAAAAATTTATTGAACTTCTTAGAGAAGTTAAATAAAATTTTAAAATGAAATGGGAAGATTTGAATGAAATTGAATTTAAAGAAAAAAAATTTAAAAGGGCTTTTCTACCTGTCGGAACCATTGAATCTCACGGAATAGGACCCCTTGGAACAGACTGCATTGTGCCGTATAACTTGTGTATTGACCTTGCTCCATTGTTTGACGGGGTTGTTCTTCCTCTCCTTCCCTATGGAATAACTTCCGGATTATACGGAAGACCTGGTTCAATTTCTTTGAGTTCTGATACTTTTGAAAGGTTAATTTTTGAGATAATCACCTCTGTTTATAAGAACGGAATAAAGGAACTTTTCATAATGAACGGACACGGAGGGCAGATAACAGAATTAAAAAATGCATCAAAAAGAGCACATTTTGAAACAGGTATAAAAATTTGTGTGCTCAACTGGTGGATATGTGCAGAGGAAATTTCTGATAAATATTTCGGGAATATGACAGGGCACGGTGGAGCGGATGAAATTGCAATGGTTTATGCAAAAAAATCTTTTAAAATTGATTTTAAAAATGCAAAAAGTTTTTCAAAATTAAAAGGTATAGACATTTTTCCATATCCTTACGGAATGTTATTATATAAAAAAGGAAAAATTAAAAAAGGATTTGAAAAGTTAAGCAAGAAATATTACAGGGAGGTGCTGGAGTATCTCAAAAAATTAATAAAAGAGATAATAGAGGGCTGGGAGAGTATGTAATCCTTTATTGTTTTTTTCAATTTCTCATTGTATAATAAATTCACGGGTTGGAGCCCCTTTTAATTCTATTTAAAAAATAAAAATGACACAACTTGAATATGCAAAAAACGGTAAAATTACGGATGAAATGATTTTTATTGCAAAGGAGGAGGGTAAGAAACCCGAGGAGATAATGGAACTTGTTGCTTGTGGAAGGGTCGTTATTCCGCGAAATATAAATCACACGAATCTTGAAAAATTTTGCGGAATAGGTGAAGGTTTAAGAGTTAAGATAAATACGAATATCGGAACTTCTTATGAATATGTAAATATTGAGGAAGAAATTGAAAAAGCAAAAACTGCGATAAAATACGGAACAGACACTTTGATGGACTTATCCACGGGCGGAGACCTGAAGTTAATAAGGCAGAAGATTCTCGAAATCTGCACCGTTCCCTTGGGCACGGTTCCGATTTATGAGGTTGAATTTAAAGTTGCAAAAGAGAAGGGTTCTATTTATGAAATGACTGCTGATGATTTATTTAAAGTAATTGAAGAACACGGAAGACAGGGAGTTGATTACATAACGGTTCACTGTGGAATCACATGGGAAACTTTAAAGAGATATCAGAATTCAAAGAGATTAACAGGTATCGTTTCAAGGGGAGGAGGTTTAATTGCTGCCTGGATGCTTGAAAACAGGGAAGAGAATCCGCTTTATAGGTATTACGACAGATTGCTTGAAATTGCAAGGGAATATGATATGACACTTTCACTCGGAGACGGTTTAAGACCGGGGTCACTTCATGATTCAACCGATAGGGCTCAGATTGCAGAGCTTATGATAATCGGGGAACTTGTTGAAAAGGCAAGAAAAGCAGGGGTTCAGACAATGGTAGAAGGTCCCGGGCACATTCCTTTGAATGAAATTGAGATGAATGTTCAGATTCAGAAAAAATTGACAAATTATGCTCCTTTTTATATTCTCGGAATGGTTCCTGCGGATGTTGCGGCGGGTTTTGACCACATTGCAGGGGCAATAGGCGGAGCGGTTGCAGGATGGCATGGTGCTGATATGTTATGTTATGTTACACCTGCTGAGCACCTCGGACTCCCTACGATTGAGCACGTAAAACAGGGGGTTATTGCCTTTAAAATTGCTGCTCATATTGCAGATATCGCAAGAGGAAACAAGGAAGCAATTGAGAGAAACAAAAAAATGAGTGAAGCGAGGTATAAATTGGATTGGGAGAGACAATTTGAACTTGTTTTATTCCCTAAGGAAGCGAGGGAGATTTACAATCAGAGAAAAAGCGGGACAGAAGCATGTTCAATGTGTGGTCCCTTTTGTCCGATGAATCTTGTCGAAAAGACCTTAAAGAAACACAAAATAGAAAAATTTGAAGAAAAAAAAGTGAAAATTTAAGTTTGACAGCCATTTATTCTAAATACTGAGAGGGTGTTTGAATAAGAGAAGTTGACATAAGATTCTTTAAAATCGAGATAAAAACCTCTATCGGATTTAAAAGAAGCAGGATGGGCAAAAAGACAGCAGGGTTATTATGTTTATTGAGTTTACCAGTGTCCTTGTGTTAATCGTGTTTATTGGGTTTGTCGGGTTTATTGTGTTCTTCGCGTTTGTTGGGATTAATTGCGTTCATTGAGTTTAAAAATTTATTTTACGCGATGAATCATCGCTACAAATCAGATAGGAGGGAAAATAAATCTTTGATGATATAAACTCCAGATAATCAGAGAATCTATCATTCATTTTTATCCTGTCAAGGAAACTCTTTAAAACATACATTCCCTTTTTCAATCTTATAACCTTTCCACTTTTCTCCAGCCTTGATAAAGCAATTTTAAGATAATAATTTCTTATCCCAGTATCTCCAGATTTTTCTTTGAAAAATAGGGCAAATCTTTAACACAATCAATTATTTCATCCACAATACTTTTAAAATCTTCATTTCTCATGGTATACAAATATTGTATACTATTGGAAATCAATTTTCAAGTTTCCTTTTAATTGGGTTTTTTGCGTTCATTGTGCTTGTTGGGTAGAAACTCCCCTTTCTTTAAAAGGGGGCAGGGGATGTTTAAATTCTCTTGAACTAAAGTCATTTTTTATTACACTCTAAGGGTGTAATTAGAGTTAGGGGTCTTCAGAAATTACAACAGTTTATTTACTTGTGGTGGGTATAATTATATTAAGTTCTCCTGTGGGAATGAGATTATGTAAAGAAGCATTTAAAAACTCTATACTTACTGGCTCACCTTTTTCATTATAACTAACAATTACACCTCCAGGTTCTTCAATAGCATCTACGGGTGGATCATCTTTAAATACAATCATTAAAACATCTGACTCGGGATCATACTTTATTTTCATATCATTCCTCCTTAAAGTATTTTTTAATTTTGGTAGTATAATAAAAAGTTATTATTTTTTTCTCATTTCCTGAAGATGTGAATATTACCCTTAATAGCCCTTTAGTCCACTTTTTCTGAGCTATTACAGTATTCATATCACCTGCCACTACTTGAGCAGGATTTTTAAGCACATTTTCTACAATTTCTTTTGTAATTCCCATTTTTTTCTCCCATTCTTTTTGGCGTTCTTTCGCATGTTTGGCCCATATAATTTTCACTCAAAATATTATATTCCTTCAAGTCAAATTTTTCAAATATATTCAAATTGCAATTTTTATACTTCTGAGGTGTTTATCGCGTTTTTTTGCGTTTGTCGCGTTTGTTGGGTTTATAAATATGCGGGACGAGCGGGACGGGCGGGAAAAGCGAGAGGGGTTTGTTGCGCTTTTCGGGCTTATCGTGTTCATTGGGTTTTTCGTGTTTATTGGGTTTTTTGCGTTGATTATATTCTGTTTAAGCTCCATTTACAGTTTATCTTCCTTTAAATAATAAAAGCTGGCATAGAGCTCTTAAAAAGATTTTGAAATCTAAATAAAGGCTTCTGTTTTTAACATAATAAAGGTCATATTCCTGTCTATATATGTCTATTGCGTTTATAAATAGGCGAGAAAAGCGAGAAAGGCGGGAAACGCGAGACGCGTCTATTGCGTTTTTCATTTGAGATTTTTTAACTCTTCCTGTTTCTGGTAAGGGAATTTTTCGAATATTCTTATGAGAATTAAGCCTGTTATGATTATTAAGGCAAAAATTGTATAGGAAATCCAGAATTCCACCCTGTAAATAAATACTGAAAACATTCCACCCAAAAATCCCAGAAAATACATTAAAAGAACCGTTGTTTTCTGGCTTAAGGAAAGATTGTATAATCTGTGATGCACATGGTCTTTTCCGGGATGTAAAAAGGGAATTAGTCCTCTTTTTGCTCTTGAAATTGTTATTAAACTTGTGTCAAATATCGGAACAATAAGTATTAAAATCGGTATCATCCATCGTGTCAAAACAGGTAAAGTTTCCGAATTTGCAACTCTTAATCCAAGGGCAGCAAGTAAAAATCCCAGAAATATTGCTCCTGAATCTCCGAGAAAGATTTTTGCAGGATGAAAATTATAAATAAGGAATCCAAGGGAGGCTCCCATGAGTGCAAGGGAAAGGGTTATAAGAATAATATCTCCTGTTTTTAATCCGAAAACAAAATAAAAGGTTGAAGCAATCACTGCAATACCTGAAGAAAGTCCATCCATTCCGTCAAGAAGGTTATATGCAGCGGTTATTCCAACAACCCAGAAAATTGTGAATAAGTAATTTAAAATTGAAACATTAAAAATTTTTAAATGAAGGTTAAAAAATATCAAAATTAATCCTGCAATGGGCATACCCACCATCAATTTTATCTGGGGATGAATTTTCCCCATATCATCAAAAAGTCCTATCACAAGAAGCATAACAGCACATCCGAAAATAACAAAGAGTTCTTTATTGAAAGGATTATGAAAAAACAAAGGAAAAATACCCGCAATAACACCAAAAAATACAGCAACACTGCCGAGGAGGGGAATGGGAGTTTTGTGGATTTTTCGGGGATTGTCAGGATGGTCATAGATTTTGAAATGGATGGCAATACTTTTTACCACAGGAACAAGAATTAAACTTGTCAGAAAAGACAGAATAAGAGAAATCATATTCATATTCATATTTATATTATTCAATTCTTGGTAAAAAGTTTAAAAATTTTTTCATATTTTGAAATTACCTTTTCCCAACTATAAACCTTTTTCACTCTTTCAATTACCTTTTTTTCTATATCTTCTAAAAACTTCCCATTTTTTTCTAAATGTTCGATTTTTGATAATAAATCTTTTTCTTTCTTTGTAAAACTAAATCCACAATTTTCTATAACTTCAAGATTATAAGGCACCTTCAGAACTATGGGACATTTCCCAGCAGCCATTGCCTCTAATAAGGCGGGATTTGTTCCCCCTGCTTCATGACCGTGTATATAACAATATGCATTTCTTAGGATTACTTTATAATCTTCTCCATACACAGCTCCCAGAAATTTAATTTTATGATTTGCCATTCTTTTAAGTTTGTTTTTATATTCAATACTATGAGGTGTGTCCCCAATAATCACGAGTTTTTTCTCACCCTTATACTTAATGAATTCTCTAACCGTAATATGAGGGTTATTTTCAGGTTCAATACGACATACCTGAAGAAAATATTCTCTCGGCTTTAAACCATATTTTTTTAAAACTTCCAGATCTTTACCACTGGAATTATTATTTATATCTGCTCCATAGGGAATATATACAGGTTCTTTTTTATATTTTCTTTTAAAATATTTTTTTACGGCTTTTGAATCAGCGATTATTATATGACAAAAAACGCTGGCTAAAGCCTCAGAAAGTCTCAAAAAGAAAGAGGCAATTTTTGACCACTTCGGTCTCTTCCATTCTATTCCGTCAACATTTATTATTATTTTTTTACCCAGCAATCGCGGAAGCCAGCATAAAAGAACAGGAGAAACACCCAGTAAAAGGAGCACTTTATTTTTAGAAAATGATGCATGGATAACTGATAAAAATGAAGTAGAAACCTTTTCCAGAAATTTCACATTAATTGAAGGAAGCCATATTCTTTTGACTTCAGGGAAATATTTATCTTTTTCAGGATTTCGATACTTCTTAAGACCATACACTGTAAACTCATATCCTTTATCTTTTAAACCCAGAACAAGTTTATTTACAAATGTTTCAAACCCTCCGTAACTTACAAGAAACCCTCTTGAACCAATAATGGCTATCTTCATTTATTTCTCCTCTTATGCAATTTTATTGCTTTTTCATAAATTTCCATAAGCATTTTATAATTTTTTTCAGGAGTATACTTTTCTTCATATTCTTTTCTCGCATTCCTCGCCATCCTTTCCCTTTCCTCAGGGTGATTCCATAACCACAAAACTTTTTCAGCAAGGTCTTTAGGATTTCCGGGTTCAAAAAGTAAACCTGTTTCACCATGTTTTACAAGGTATTTAAGTGAGCCAATTCTTGAGGCTATAACTGGTGTACCACATTGAAAAGCTTCAATTAAAGTCAGAGGGAATCCCTCATACCAAATAGAGGGCATAATTAGAACTTTTGCTTTTTTAATGATTTTTAATAAATTTACTTTTGATTTAAAACCCAAATATGATACATTATGTGGTAAATAAGTTTTTATTTCTTCTGACAACGGACCACTTCCTACAATTTTTAAAGTGATGTTATTAATAAAAGAAAAAGCTTTTAATAACACTTTAATGCCCTTTTCTTCAGATATTCTACCAGAGAATACTATATAATTATCTTTCTTAAAGGAAGGAGTTATAGAATCATCTAAAAAATTAGGTTTTACAGTAATTTTAGAAGAAGGTATCCCAAATTCTATGAATTTTTCCTTAGCAAATTTTGATAGAACAATATAATAAGAGGGCAAAGCAAAATAATTATTTAATTTAATCTTTCGTAGCATAGCATAAACAGGCAGCGATTTTAAATAGGAATTTTGAAAACATTTATGCAATAATGAAAAGTATTCATTTTTTTGTGGGCATAATTCACATACATGACCTTTTCTAAATAGAAAAGCACTGGAACAGAACAATCTGAAATCATGTAAAGTATGAACAAAAGGAACTTTTTTTTCTTTTAAAGCCTTATAGATAGAGATAGAAAAAAATGGAAATAGATTATGAATATGAACTATATCAAATTTTTCTTTTTCAAGCAATTTTTTCAATTCTTGGTAGCTGTTTCTTGACCACGGAATATTTAACGCGAATCTAATTTTTTGTTTTAAATTCATATTCTCAATAAGGTCATTTTCTTTGTAAAACAGCTTTACATAATGTCCTTTGCTTGAAAGTAACCTCACTTCATTTTTCACCACAGTATCATCACCGCTTGGAGCACCTCTCCTGTGAAAGTTATGTATTACAAGAATTTTCATTTATCAATCAAAGTCTTTAAAAATCTCAATAAGGAAAGTTTAGAAATTCTACTTTTTTCATCTCTTTCTCTTCTATTCCAAAGGCTATCATCTAATAAAAGTTCCATTAAATATAATTTTAAGATGAATAAAATAATTTCATCAGAAATATTAAGACGGACCATTCCTAGGTAAATATTTATAAAGAAATAAAATTTCTTTAACTTACCCAAAAGGGTCTCAGGAGATACTTTATTAAAGAGACTCACATAAGTAAAAATTATATAAGCAAAAATATCCCATAAGGGCAATCCTTCTAACCTCGCATCTTCCCAATCAAATAAGAAGAGTTTAGATGTTTTTAAGTTTCTCACGAAATTCCAGGGTTTAAAATCATAATGCACAATCCCTAAAGGGATTAATATATTTTTATTTTCTTCCATTTCTTTTAAAAGTTTCTCTCTTTCCTTTTCATTCAAAAATTTTACTTTCTGAAGATTCTTTTCTATTTTCTTATATAAATAAGATTCACCTAATTCCTTCATATCTGTCTTACTCAGAAAAAGCTCGGCTGAAATTTTCACAATTTCTTCATTAAGCTCATAATTTCTGAGTAATGAATACTTCTCAGGAGAAGTAAGAAAGATAAAGAAAAGTTTGTTGTTATATTCTCCATACTTTATCACTTCCGGAACCTCAAAGGAATTAAAATTCATTTTTTTTAATAAATTTAAAATTTTTATTTCGGACTTAAGCAATTCACTCCCCTTTTTATCAAACGAAATTTTCATAAAACCAAAAACCTTATTATGGTTAATTATTTGAACTACAGCTTTTTTTTCCGAAGGAAAATAAAGATTTATGTCATAAGAATTGTTTTTTATTTCTTTTTTAATAATTTCATCAATTAAAAAAACTTTCTCCTGTATTTCTTTTCTTAGATTAGATTTCAGATATCTTAACAGAGGCATAGAAATATAAAGGAACATTTTCTTTACTTTACTTTTCCAAGTAAAATCTCCATATAGTTTTAATCCCATTTTAAAAACATTAAAATTGCTAATGCTAAATAAATAGCAGGGATACGAATTGGAAGGCAAAGCAATTCTTTTTTTCATATTAATCCAAGTTTTACATATATTTCTTTAATTTGTTTTCCTTTTACATCCCAGGTGTAATATTTTTTTATCCTCTCTATAGCACCCTTACTCAATTTCATCCTGAGGTTTTCATTCTCTACAAGACTTAAAATTGCTTTAGCAAGGTTCTTAACAGTATCTTCATAAGAAGTTATATCAACTTTAATACCACAGGTTTCATCTACCATTTCTCCTGGCCCTCCATAATTCAAGCATATCACAGGTAATCCACAACTCATGGCTTCCAAAATTACCATTCCTGCTCCTTCAAAACTGGGATACAAAAAAATATGTGAAGAAGAATAAATTGACCAAAGAGACCTTCTATCCATCCATTTCAAAATGGTAACTTTTTCTTTTAATTTATTTTTTTCGATATATCTCAGAATATTATTCTTTTCTTTCCCTTCTCCTACCAAAATAAATCTTAAATTTTTATCGCTCTCTTTTAAAGCAAGTCTGAATGCATCTAAAGCAACAAATATTCCTTTCCATTTTAAAAATCTTCCCACAAAAAGAAGTTTAATATTTTCTGAATCTCTTCTACTCTTATAGTCTATAGATTCTACAGCAATTGCAGGTATTATTTCAATATATTTTTTTTTCACATATATTTTTCTGTAGCTCTCCTTATTAATAACTATAACCGCATCCGCTAATTTTTTAGTTATAATAAAAAAAGGATTTAAACGAGAAAAATCACGAAATTTTATTTTTATTTTTTCAATGACCTTATCTAAATAATTCAGTAAGAATCGAGAAGGAACTTCTGGATGACTTCCAATAGGTCCCCATATAAATCTCAAATGTTTATATTTAAGTTTAAGAAGAGAGAGGTAACAAGGTGTATAGTCATTTACAAAAGTTACGTGATGTATTGCGGTTATATTTTCCAGATTTATTATTTTGGGTATTTTAAAAAGAGCATAGATCTGCCACAGGTGATAGTATAATCTTACCCCTTTTTGTTTTTTCTTCCAAAATCTTATATATTGGGGAAGATCTATATAAATAAAATTTATTCTTTTATTTGGGTAATTTTTTAAATAACTCTCAATTACAGTTCTGTTATTATCTCTTGTTATAACCCAAATTTCAGCAAATTCAGACATTTTCTTTGTCCAATTCCATCCCACCCCCGGTTCTGAGCCTTTGTTAGGTTCACAAGCATAAGCTACAACTAAAATTTTATTTTTTTTGATTTTCATTTATATAAAGTATTGAAAACACTAACGCTAATATAAACCAAAATATTCTCATTGTGAATAAACTCAACGTCACACCTCCAAGGAGAAGATTATAATAAGCTAATCTCACAGAATCCAAATTTTTTTTCTCTCTGGTAACAAGTTCCTTTAAAGGATAAAAGAAAAAAAATAATATTGCAAAACCAAGAGGTAATCCCATAAAAGTTATAACCTCTAAATATAAATTATGCGGGATATAAAGCCCTTTTACTCAAATTTCTTCTCCACCTATCCCTATTCCTAAAGGGAACTGAAAAATTAATGTAAGATAGTATCTCCACAATATTGCTCGTGAATCCGCAAATATTTGTGCCTTTGATAATCGTTCCAAAATTAAATTAATTTGTTCTTTTGTAAAAGGAATGAACATTAATATCAAAATACCAGATAATAAAAACAGATTAATTAAAAAATATATATTTTTTTTTCTTAATTTCATTTTAACATTAAAAAAAGACCTTGCACCAAAATAAATTATACTAAAAAATAAAATAATCAACCCTGTCCTGGAATATGTAAAAATAATAATCCCCGTGGTGAATGATAACAGTATCAATCTCAAAATAAAAGACAATTCTTCAATATACAAAACCATAGAAAAAATTAATACCATATATAGAGCCAAATAGTTAGGATCAGAAAAAGATAAAATCAGTCTTTTTTTCCAGGGATTCCATTCGAATATTTCTAACTTAAAAAGAAAAGGTATAGCTAAAGTAGAGAAAAAACTATAAAGAAACCATTTTTGTATCTTGATAGGTGTAAGCATTCTCATTTTAACTAAAAATAAAATTTCAAAAAAAAGAAGCAATGAAATAAAAAATCTACCTGAATGAACCATAAGGCGGAAAAAAGAGTTGATATTGGAATAGAAATTCGAATGCATTAATAAAAGAAACATATTATAAATTACAAGAAAAGTAAAAAAAATAATAATTTTAAATATAATACCCCCAACGGGTATATACTTATACTTTTTATAATACACTAAAATAAAAACAAATATCAAGAAAAAAAGAGAAACAATGAAAACATCGCTAATTTTAAATATTAAAATATTAAATTCATCTCTTCTAAGGGGTAAAGTTAAAATAATAAAAAAAAGAGCAAAATTAATAATCTTTTTCATGTAATTTTCTTTTTAATATAGTGTAACAAAAAATTAAGTATTTTTTGTCTGGATTCACAGACAGAGTTCTTAAAAGTAGGCACTATTTTAAGTCCTTTTTCTTTATACAAATAAATTTTATATAAATTTTGTAGTAAAACAATTCTATTTAGGGACAATTCTGGTTTTCTACTTATTATTATACTACTATCGCAATCTAAATAAAATGAAATGTCAGGTTTAGGAATGAATAGCAAATAAATATAATAAAGAAATTTTCTGGGAAGAGATATACGTACTCTTTCTCTATCAATTACTATATCTAAATAGTATCTATCAAATACTACTAAACTTTCCCTTGAAAGAAGTGGTCGTATTTTAAAAATATACCCGATAGTGTATTCTAAAATATAATACAAAACCTTTATTAAACTCATCACTTTACTATAAGGTTCTACCACATATGGATTACCACTATCTACAATTCTACTTTTGGGTAAAAAGAAATCTATTAAAAAAGTTAAAGCATCTGGTTTAAAATGGAAAACCTTTATATCTGAAAAATAAAAAAGTTTATTAGTTTTTATAAGTTCACTTATTAAAGTACTCTTACCCGAGCCATCTGGTCCATAAAGCGCTATAAAAATACCGTCTTTTTTTAGATAAAAAAACAACATCTGTAGATAATACATCACAAAATTAATAGCAAAAACAATTGGCTCTTCTAGTATTCTTTTCAAAAAAACAGAAAATATAATTTTTTTCCTTACCTTGTATAATCTTTCCAGCGTTGCTTTTTCTGTAGTTAGTTTGGGATTTAAAAATATTGCAATAATAGTATTACTTAAATTTAAAGTAAATAATTTTGCAAGAGATTTTTTCAAAATGCTTTTATAAGGACTTTTCAATATAGAATTAAGTTTTCTTCCATATTTATTTAATATTCTCTTCCCTTTACCCTTTATAAGTTCTTTTATAATTATAATAAGAAACTCGAGATCAGGAGGAGCTACACATACTCCATCTTTATTCACAATTGCTTTAGTTAAATATTTTTCTGATTCAAAAAATTTTATTCCTTTAAAATCTAATGAATATATAAAATCAAATTTTAAAAAAACAAAACTATCATTCTTATTTACAAAAAAGCCTACTCTTCTAACACCCGGGAGACTTTTGTACCTTATTAATTCCACTTTTCCGACTCTTTTAAGGGTTTTTATCAAAATCTCAATTGCTTTGTTTATATAAGCTCTTTTTATCAATAAATCAATATCTTTAGATTCTTCTAACTGTAAATACTCTTTGGTAACAATATAAGGTATTCCTTTATTTCTTAAAGTTACTAAACATTTTTTTATCAGGCAAAATTTATTCATAAGGTTTAAATCAAATTAAATCTTGCCCTATTTTCTCATATTCTTTATTCATTTTTTCGGCGATTTTATTCCATAAAAAATTCTTTTCTGCTAATCTCCAAGCAGCATCTCTCATTTTCAACCATTCCTTAAAATTAAGGGTCAATATTTGTCTTAAAGTATCCCTTAATGAATGTACATCTGTGGTAGTAACAAAACCTGCGTTATGATGCTGTATAACTCTCTTTGGGTCCAAGAAATCGGATACAATTACAGGGATTCCAAAAGAAAGCGCCTCAAGGACACTTAAAGGAAGACCCTCAAATCTAGATGTATAAATAAAAAAGAAACTTCTTTTAAGAAATTCAATTTTTTCTGAACCATACATTTCTCCCATGATAAATATTTTTTCTTTTAAATTTAGATTATTAATCAAACATTTAATTATTTTTTCGTCATTTTTAGTAAAAAATGGACCAATAAGATATAAAGATATTAAAGGAACTTCCGCCATAGCTTTGATAAGTATGTCTAATCCCTTGTTAAATACATCTAATCTCCCTATAAAAGTTAAAATTTTAGATTCAAATATTTTCTTTTGCATCAGAATAGGTGAATTTTCAAAATAAATTGATTCTACTCCGTTAGGAATTATTGTTACTTTACTTTTTTTAATCCCAAATTTACAAATGTCAATAGCTTCTGCTAATGAAAGCGCACGTATTTTTATGGCTCTTTGGGTATAAAATTTGACAATAGGAATAACAATTTTCTTTTTATATTTACTTTGTGCCAAAGCCTTAGCCCGAAGGGAACCATGTGGTGATATTAAATATTTGATTTTATATCTGTTTAATTTTAAAGCCAAAATCAAATTATAAATGCTAAATATGCCATGAAGATGAAATATTACATTATTTTTAGTCTTTTTTAACTCCGAATCTATATTTTTTTTGAAATTTAAAATATGTGACGGGAATATTTTACATTTTATACCCGTATCCAGTGTATATTCTCCGGGATTTTTACGCGAGGAAATACACCATACTTCTACATCAGAATATTGTAACTCATGTTTACTTAGATAATAGACAGACTTCACCACTCCATTAGAACTTTCAGGTTTCGGCCTCCCAACGAGAAAATGTATAATTTTCATGCCTTTTTCTTAAATTTTTCCTTAATCTTAATACCAAAAAAAATCAAACGATACAAAAAAGTCAAAATATTTATTTTCCAATCACTATAATTTTTATAATTTCGTAAATAATATTTTCTACTTTTTATAAAATATTTATATAAATTTTTTGAGGGTGGGGTATGTAGATGTAAAACCTCTACGGTAGGCAAGAAAATTATTCTTTTTCTTTTTCTCTTTATCATTGATGAAATAATTGCTTCTTCACCATATAAAAACACATTTTCATCTAACAAACCAATTTCTTTAAAAAATCTTGTATCAAAAAACATACAACATCCTGCTATTCTTTCTACCTCTACTGGATTGTTCTTATCTGTTTTGATAACAAAATTAATCTTTTTAAAAGGAGATATTAAAAGTCTAATAATTTCTTCCCCAAAATTTGGCTGTCTCAAAGGGGATTGGTCTTTACCGTATTTATCAATCACTCTAGGTCCAATACAATAAGCCTCATCAAAAATTTCTTTCGTTTTAAACATTTCATAAATTAAATTTTTAGAAACGATTATCACATCAGGATTGAGTAATAATACACCTTGAGCATTAATAAGTACTGCATATCTTATTCCCACATTGTTCCCTCCAGAAAAACCCAAATTTTTACTTGTTTGAATTATAACCAATCTTCTATTAGAAGGATATTTTTTTAGAACCTTCTCAAGTTTACTTATACCCCCTTTCTCTGCAGTTTCTTTATCATATTCTACATAAAAAACTGGTTTTAAGTCTTTTCTGTATTCAACATATTCAGAATCAACTTTAATTTTCCCTTCAGCCCATTCTTTAATTTTTTCTACTGACTCATTGTTTGAACCATTGTCAACTACAATCATTTGGTAATTAGGATAATCAATTTGCTGAATTGACTCCAAACATCTAATACTATCTTGCCATTTTTTGTAATTTAGAACTATTATTGCAATTTTTGGATAATTATTCATTTCACATATAACCAAGCCCTTCTAACTGTCTTTTTATTTTTTCATCTTCTGATAAAGATAACTCTGAATCTTTTTTATACTCAACAATATTTCCCTTTCTAAAACTTATAGGATGAGATTTTAAATAATTTTCTATAAATATTTCCTTTAAAACTCTGCCTTCAATATTCGATGGTATAGGAACATCCAAGGTATAAAGTACAGTAGGTAAAATATCCATAAGTTTCACTTCTTTAAGTTTATTCCTCTTGATTTTCTTACCCTTTGCAATAAAAATACCTTCCAGTCTATGACAACCTGTGTGTCTATCTGAATAAGGTGTATTCTCGTATACTCTGCCTTCAAATTGATTTTTAGGTAAGACACATCCCCAGTCATTTATACTTATTAAAATATCTGGTATATCTGAACTATCAGAAAAAGATTTAAAAATTTCTAATTTAAAATTTTGCTCTTTAGCAATTACTCTGAGGTCTCTTATAATAGAATTAATCATTCCCTCTCTGTTAATACCAGAATTTTCCAAATATTTTTTGTTAAGGTATATTCCACCAAAAGGAATTGTGTGCCCTGGGTCAAATGCAATTGTATTTTGCCAATCAATCTCATCCAAAATACGAGGTTTAAATGAATTTACTGTTTTTTTACCCCATTTATAAACCTTTGGAAAATATTTGTAGAATTTTAATTTATTTGAAATTTGGGTTAAAAAATAAAGAAAAGTTTCTTTTATAATTTTGATATTACAGTATTTTTTCTTTCTTTTTAAATAACGTTGTTGTTCTAGCCAGTAATTAAGTCTAAAAACAGAAGTATTTGGACCAAATCCGTGATCAGAAATAATAAAAAATTCCCCTCCTTCATCAACTATATCATCAAGAAATCCTATAATTTCGTCTATTTTTGCCCAAAATTTCTTAATTTTAGAATTATACTTATTAGTTTTTCTTTCATTAGTTGTATCAATATATTTCCACATACGATGTTGAAACCAATCAGTTTCAGAAAGTACTATAAATGCTATTCTCCATTTCTTATTCATAAGAAGATATTTAATAATTTTATACTTATTCTCTAAAGTTTTAAAGAGATCATTTAAAAATAAAGTCACATCATCGTATTTAGGATGATGGTAATTTACTATAAAATCAAACCCATTGCTTACTATTCTTAATATTTCTTTTTTTAAATACGAAGGAAAAGTGAACTCATCTTTTATTGTAGCAGGAAAACCTGAGATTATAATACCATCAATCTCATAAGGAGGATAAAGAAAAGGATAATTCACAATAATTGGACGCATACCATATTCTTCAACATAATCCCATAAAGATCTATTTTTAAAGAAAGAAGAATCAATAGGTTTCATCTTGTTATTCTTTTCATCAAAATACATAAAATCAAAGATACGGAGAGAAAAGGGAGATAATCCAGTAGCAATAGACAACCAAGCAGGTGCAGTTACAGGAGGAATAACACTTTTTAAAATTCCCAAAGCACCCTTTCCCATTATCCTTTTTAAATTGGGCATTACTCCTTCTTTAATTAAAGGAGAAATTACATCAAAAGTTGCTCCATCTAAACCTAGAACAATTATTTTATTTGTTTTCATTAAAAACCAATTTTATACTTTATATATTTTATAAACTCGTGATCCTTTTTATCAAATATTTTAAATTTATACAAATAACCTATATAAAGAAAAGTAAGTATAAATGTACCTACAATAATTAGAATCAAGGGTGGAAAAATCTTATTACAAAAATTTACAAAAAGATACATACCCCAGCCGATACTAAGCATACCCAAAATATATTTGAAATATTCCGGCCTAAAAGGATTAAGACGATATAACCACAATATTTCAATAAAACCACATAATCCACCTATTATGGGAGAAATAGAGGCTACTATGGATGCTCCAATAAGCCCATAACGAGGTATTAACATGTAACTTAATATAAAATTAATCCATAAAATTATAAGAGAATTCAACATACTTAATTTGGTATTACCAAAGGCTTCCAAAGTCATCCCTTCAGGCCCAAAACATGAATTTATAAATTTGCCTCCGGCAAGTATAAAAAGTGCAAGAGGAGCAAGAAGATATTTATCAGTAAATAAAATTTTTACTATCTCCACACCAAAAAGTAAAATTATCATAAAGCCTAAAGCGTTTATAAGAAATATCCATTTAGAAATCCGTTTATATATATTTCGGACCTCATTAAGTTCTTTTTGTGCTATCAATTCTGAAATAACAGGTTTGTAAATCTGGGCAAAAGATGACATAACAAGACTTATAAAAAATGTTAAATACATATAAATCCTGAAGACTCCTACTTCAGCAGAGTTACGAAAATAACCTAAAAATAGAATAGAAATCTGCCCTGTTAAAAGTATAAGGATACTATTAACACTCAAAGGCCAAGAGTAAGATATAATTTCTTTAAAATTAATCTTTTCTGATGATACATTTGATAAAGAATTTAATATATGCTTTTTCAAAAAAATAAACGCAAAAAAGGAAGTTAAAGCTAAGGAAATAATATAAGCCCATACCCATCCTAAAAGTTTAAATCCAAGTATAAAAACAATAATTGCAAAAATAATTTGAAATAGTGGAAAAATAAATTTTTGAATATAAACTTGATATCGTAACTCTTTAAATCCTATAAAAGAAAAGACAATAATTTGTATAAGCGCAAGCATCGGGATACTAAGAATCATGATTTTAAATACTGGAATTAACATCTGTTTTTTAAATATAGAAATAGAAATATATTCAGAACTTAATAAAAAAATACTTCCAATAATAATACTCAAAAATAAAGACCACTTTACTATAGAATAAATCAATGTTTTTATTTTACCTCTATTTCCAGAACTATTATAAAAAGGTATAAACCTATCCAAGGCTTTATGCATCCCTAAAAGAACAAAAATCAATGAAACATTAATTACCGTTTGAGCTAAAACAAATGTTCCAAATTCTTCTGGGCTTAAAAACCGAGTCAATATCATCAACAAAATATAATTCAATACCATCCCAATAATTGAACCGAAGAAGTTTATCCCAGATTCTTTTAAAATTTTCAGCAAATAATTCATTTTTATCTCTTACAGTACCATTTTTTTACAAACTCCTTATATTCCCTATCACTCTCCCTCACCTTCCTCCACCACCATTCATTCTCCACATACCATTTAACCGTCCTCTCAATTCTATCCTCCAACCCCCAACCCCTAACCCCTAATTCCGAATCCCCAACCCCTAACCCCAATTCCCTAATTTTACTATCATCAATACTATATCTCCTATCATGCCCCGGTCTATCTTTTACAAATTTTATCAAAGATTCGGGTTTTCCTAAAATTTTTAAAATCATTTTTACAATTTCTATATTTTCTCTTTCATTTCTTCCTGAAATATTATAAACTTCACCTATTTCTCCTTTTTCTATAACTAAATCAACTCCTCTGGCACAGTCTTCAACATATAACCAATCTCTTTTTTGTCTGCCGTCTCCGTATACGGGTAATGGTTTATTATTTAAGGCATTTATGGTCATCAAAGGAATTAATTTTTCGGGATATTGATAGGGACCAAAATTGTTGGATGGTCTGATGATTATGACAGGAACTTTATAAGTATTGTAATATGCAGAACACAACCTGTCTGCTGCTGCTTTACTTGCTGAATACGGATTTTTAGGATTTATAGGGTCTGTTTCTTTAAAACTTACACCTTCAGGAGCAGGTCCGTAAACTTCATCGGTTGAAATATGGATGAATTTCCACACATTTTTATTTTTTCTTAAAGATTCAAGAAGAACATAAATTCCGTATACATCGGTTTTTATAAATGCATCAGCCTTTATTATTGACCTGTCAACATGAGTTTCAGCAGCATAATGAACAATTACATCTGATAAACTGAAAAGAATATCCGTAACCTCTCGGTCCATAATATTTCCTATTACAAAAATTAACCTTTCTTCCTGAAGTAAATCCTGAACAACATCTTTTAAATCGGATAATTTAACAAAATTTACTTTATAACCTTCTGTTTTTAATTTTATTCTTTCAAAATCTTCATTTAAGTTTTCTATTTTTACTTTTGTCTCTTTATCCTCAAAAATTCTTTTAACATTTAAAATAGTTTCCTGTTCGAGGGGAAATATTATGTTATCTTCATTTAAATAATCTTTTAAATTATCCAGATTTCCGGCATAGGTTAAAATATCAAGAACTATTATTTTATCGTTTGAATTTTTTAATTTATACCTTACAAATTCGCTACCCATAAAACCGGCACCACCGGTGACTAACAGGGTATAAGATGTGTTCATTTCTAAAGTTCTATTTCTGAATAATCACCGATTGAAACCCTGTAAGCTCTGTGAGAATTTTCTTTTCTGTGTAATTTTGCATATTTACCTATCAAACTGTCTTCAAGCCTATCAATTTTTGTTATTTCAGCAGAATCAAGAACCACAGAGTTCTGAATTACAGAATCTATAATTTTAACATTATTCCCTATGCTTGTATAGGGTCCTATGAAGGAGTTTTCAATTATTGTATTTTCTCCGATTATCACCGGACCTTTAATTGTAGAGTTTTTGATAACGGCGGTTTCTTCAATTTTCACTCTTCCTGAGATTTTAGTTTCTCCGTCTATTTTACCTTTTATATCTTTTTTTAAAAATTCATCAAGAACTATTGTATTTGCTTCAAGTAAATCATCTTTTTTTCCTGTATCAAGCCACCAGCCTTTTAGAACATGAGGAAGTACATTTCCTCCGTTGTCTAACAGACCCTGAATAGCATCTGTAATTTCATATTCCCCTCGCCATGATGGTTTAAGGGATTCTATTATTTCATGGATTTGAGGAGTAAAGATATAAACACCTACAAGAGCAAGGTTTGAAGGTGGTCTTTTAGGTTTTTCAATTAATTTTTTAACTTTTCCGTTCGAGTTCACAACAGCAACTCCAAAAGAAGAAGGATTTGAAACTTCTTTTAACAAAATTAAGGCATCAGGATTTTCAGCTTCAAAAGTTTTTACAAAAGAACAAATGGATTCTCCTATAAGATTGTCTCCCAGATACATTATAAAAGAATCGTTTCCTAGATAGTCTCTCGCAACTTTAACCGCATGGGCAAGTCCAAGGGGTTCATCCTGTAATATAAAAGTAAAATTATGATTCCATGGATTTTTAGAAAGTGAATCTTTTATTAAATCACCTGTCTCAGGTGCAATGATTACTCCCACATCTTTAATTCCTGCATCTTTTAATTGGTCCATAACATAGTGAAGTATTGGCTTATTTGCAACAGGAACAAGTTGTTTGGGTATTGTATGAGTAATAGGACGCAGGCGCGTCCCTTTACCCCCAGCCAAGACAAGCGCTTTCATTTTGTTTTCTCCTTAAATAAAATACTACATCAAATATATTTATATTTTTATCCTAACACTTCCTTTCTCCTCTCCAAAAACTCCTCCCTATCATACAATATCCTAAATCCTGCTCCCTTAAGCCATAATGTATATTTTAAATTCTCAAGGGTTTTCTCTATTACATAAATATTATTTTTTCTTGATTTTATTTTAAAATTCTTCTTCTTTTTGTCACTATTACAAGATAAAGTTCACCGTTTCTGGTGTCATTATATTTTTATAAATGTTCCGAAGGCTGCAAGGGAAATGAGATTTTTTCCATAGGTTGAAACAACCTTCTTTTTTATTTGATTGAGTATGTTAGTTTTTTTCTTGGTTTTTAAGTTTTTCATGGGTTTTAATTAATTTGTTTTGATCTTATTATTAAATATAAAATTTCCCATTTCGCATTCCGAATTCCGAATTTTCCTTTTCACCATTTTATCAATCCCCCTTTATCCCCCTTTTCTAAGCTGAGATCACCCATGATTTTTCCTAATAAATCACTGTATTACTTGTATAAAATTAAAAATGAAGTTATAATTCAGTCTTTAAAAAGATATTGTTAAATTGTCACATAAATGCGACCGCTACAATAATCAATCTTTTCTCGCTTTTCTTGCCCGTCGCGCCTTACCACACATCTCGCGGTGTTATCCAATCTCCAAAATCTCCTTCACTTTTACAGAGAATTTTTCGGCGGACTTGAGCAGTTCTTCTGCTCCTGTTTCTGACCATTCATCATAATAATCTGCATTTTCCCTTAAAGTTTTTGCACGCTGAAAACTCTCCACCAAGTTTAAGTCCAGCTTACCTTTTTCCACATATAAAGCCCTTAATGCCACCATTAAACAATAATGGCTTTTTTCTCTATAATTCTCAGCATAAATAAGTGCTCTTGCAAAATGAAACATGGCATAATAAGCCTGAATTGTTGCCCATTTGAATTTTTTTCTTTTAAAAGAATCCTTCGCATCTTCAAGGTCTTTTAATCCTATGTTGTATTCTTTTTCCACAAGATATTTTCCTCTTGAAAATTCTCTTAATTTTCTTTTCTTTAAACATTTTTCAAATTCAGGATTCATGAGAGTTCCACAGGGTGATACCGTTTTCTATTTCCCTGTAAAAAACAGGGTCTTTTTTCTTTATTTCCATAAATCCAATCTCGGTAACTAATATGGGCTTGATTTTTTTACTTGAATTTATAGTTTTTTTAATTTTCGGAATCACATCCTTATTTCTTGCAATTATCACAAGGTCAATATCACTGTCTTTCCAGTTTTCTCCTCTGGATGCACTTCCGAAAAGCGTTATTCTTATGGAATATTTTTTTATTTTTTGAACCAGGGGAAGAATATTAATTATGTTCTTTAAAACTTTTATCTGCTTAATTATAATGTGATTGTAACTCAATGAGTATAAAAAAATACCTCCTTTTTTTCTCCTGGTGATTAACCCGTATTTACACAATTTTCTGAGAGCATAATTAATCGCTGATTTTGAGAGTTTGATTTTTTTTCTTATTTCCTTTTCCGTAAATTCTGTTTCCGGATAATCTATAACATACTCAAGGACTCTTTGAACCGAAGTGGCAAATACTATATTCTTCATTTCCAAAAAATTGGACATCTATCCATTATAATGGAAAGTCATAAAAATAATCAATGATTGAGTTTATAAATATGCGAGGCGGGCGAGACGAGTTTATTGGGTTTATCGGGTTTATAGAGTTTATTGGGTTTGTTGCGTTAATTGCGTTTGCTGTGTTCATTGAGAACATATACGATGGGTTGTATGAATGCATTTTGTTTCTTTAAATATATTTATTGAATTCTTCAGGTGATATCTGTGCCTGTTTTAAAATGCCTCTTAAAGTTCCTGTTTTTAATTCTTTATGAAGTGGAACAACACAACCCCTTTTCTCATTACCACATGACTGCCTCTTTGTCTTACTTTTTTAAATCCCATTCTCTGTAAAATTTTTATTACTTCTTCTCCTGAAAGTTCCCTAAGTTTTGACATCTATTTCAAAGGTGGTAATAAGGGGACGTCCTACTTCAGGATGTCCGAATTCTTCCAGATAAAGTTCTGTTGCTTCTTTTAAATTATTGATTGTTTCCTCTATGGTATAACCCTGACTCACTGTTCCAACTTCCGGACACTCGGCAACCCACATGTCTTCTTCTTTATAAACTACTGCTGTAAATGTTTTTGTTTTCATAATTTTTATATTACACTCCCTTTAATTGTGAATGCAATATTCACGCTTTACCACACATCTCACAATTTTATCAATCAACGCAATAATCCCGACAAACACAACAAACGCGATAAACACGACTCGCATTTTTAATCAATCCCCCTTAATCCCCCTTCGCCAAAGGGGAGAATTTTTTTATTTCCTTTTTCACCGTAAACCCATCCACTCACCGTTTTGCTTTCCTCCTTTCTCGCCTTTCTCGCATTACCACCCGTCTCGCATTTTAACCCATTTCCAGAAAGGTAATACTCTGCAGGTTATACCTTCTTTTTTTTCTTCATATTCCTGATCACGGGTTATTATTATTCCTGATTTTAGGTTTAAAAATTTACAGGCTTTTATAAGCCCTTCTATCTCCCTTTTTTTATTTTCTGAATTTATCTCCCATGTGACCTGGATTGCCTGCAATTTGCCATTATTTTTAACCACAAAATCGCATTCGCCATCTTTATTAAAATAGTATATCTCATATCCTTTTCTTTTCAGTTCAAGAAAAACCACATTTTCCAGCAACCTGCCGTAATCTTCGGATTTGACTCTTTTTGCAAGACCTGTATCAACAAGATAAATTTTTGGGTGGATTCCTCATTCTTTTATAGGAAGATTCGGAAAAAATCCTGCTTTCGTATACGAGCATGCTTTCAAGAAAATATCTGTAGTAGGAAAAAAGGGAATCTTTTGAAAAAGGGAATTTACCTTTATATTTTTTATAGAAAGAAATAAGGGAAAATCGGGATGAAAAGGAGGAGAAAAGGTTCTCCTGCAGGGTTTTCAGCAGGGTTATATTTGTTATATTGAATCTTTCCACAAGGTCTTTGAAGAACATTGCATCAAGATATTGGCTTAAAATCTTTTTTCTCATGAATTTTTCTTCAATAAAAGAGACCTCAGGGAAACCACCCCATTCAAGATACTCATTAATATAAGCTTTTAAAATTGACTTTTTTCTCCCATAAATCTCTTTTGTTTCAAATTTTTTTGCTCTTAGAAATTCGGTGAAGGAAAAGGGGTAAACCTCATATGTCCATGCCCTTCCCCTTAAAGAAGCATGTATTCTGGAAGGAGTTATCTCCGAAGAGGAACCTGCAACATAAACATCTATGTTCTCCCTTTCAACCAGTCTCCTGACAAATTTTTCCCATCCCTTTATATTCTGTATTTCATCAAATAGAAAAATTACTTTTTTTTCTTTAACAAGGCGGGAATTGAGTTCAAAGAAAATATCCTTGATTTTTTCAAGGTCATCCAGGGTTATTCCCTCAAGTCTTTCATCTTCAAAATCTATATAAAGGGCTTTTTCAGGATTTTTTTTAAATACACTGTAAAGCACAAATGTTTTGCCACTCCTTCTGACTCCATAAATGACTTTAACTTTTTTGAGTTTTTGAGGGAAAACAATACCTTCCCTCTCTATTATATTTTTTATTTCATTATTTATAAATTCTCTGCCCGTAAGTATTATTTCTTTTATTGTATCAGAACTGACCATTTTATTTTGTCCTTTTCAGAAGTATATTTTAAAGAATTTTTGTCCTTTTTTCAAGGAAAATTTTGGTTTATAAAAAGGCGAGACTGGCGAGAAAAGTTATTTTCATATCTTTTATTTTTTCCTTTCTTGCGTTTCTCGCATTACAACCCGTCTCGCAGTTTATTCAATCCCCCTTAATCCCCCTTCGCCAAAGGGGAATTTGTGCGATAAATCGCACCGCAACATAATCAATCTTTTCTCGCTTTTCGCGCACGTCTCGCCTTTCTCGCATACTTGTAACACGATAAACACGATAAATACGTTAACATGTTTCACGGTTTTTGCTCTCACACTCTTCCGGTTTTCACCATTTTTTTATTATGTCCTCAAAAAATTTGTCCTTGTCATAAAGAATTTTTAACTCCGCACCTTTGAGCCACAAATTTTTTATTTTAATGGATTCCGGCTCTTTATGGATGGTAAATATTTTATAAGGAGAAAAATTCAACTCCGCCTTTTTTTCACTGTTCTTTGTCACAATAACTAAGTAAACTTCTTTTTCTTCAAAATTTGTCCTTATGGAAGGACCGAATGCAACAAGAGATACTAAGTCATCTCCGTATATAGAGACAATCTTCTTTTTTATTTTATCCAGCACCAAACCCTTATTACCTTTTTTTTCTTATAAAAACCGACATTTTTCATCAATTTACCTCCGATTTAATATTTCATTCTTTTCCATAATATTTTGAATAATATTTGTAATAATAGTAATAATAATGGCTCCCCCTTTTCTTAGGAACCGCATTTATAACAACTCCTATGATATCGGATTTTGAAGACAATAAAATATCCCTTGCTTCCTCCACTTCTTTAAAGTTTGTTTTTCCGTATCTTATTGTGAGAATTACACCATCCGCATAATTTGCAATATAAGCAGAATCCGCAAATAAAAGAACAGGAGTCCCGTCAATTATTACATAATCATATTCCTCTTTTAAATCCTTAATTAATTTTTTCATTTTTTCTGATTCAAGGAAAATTAAAGGATTTGCAGGAATTTTCCCAACAGGTATCACATCTATTTTTATATCAAGCTTATCATTATGATGAGAAACATCCGTTATTGCATTTTCAATTTTTTCCTCCCCTGTTAATATGTCAAAAAGACCGGCTTCCTTTTTTATTTCAAAAATATCGGTTATATGTCCTTTTTTCTTTCTGAAATCACTGTCAATAACAATTACTTTATTTCCTTTTGAGGCATAAACAAATCCGAGATTTAACGCTACAAAGGTTTTTCCTTCTTCAGGACTCGGTGAAGTGACATAAATTACTTTGTATTTTTTATCAGGATGTGCAAATTCAAGATTTATTGAAAGCTTTCTGAAAGCCTCAAACTCCGCTGAAGAAAGGTCAGGTTCGATTATTTTTAATTCGGAACTCAAACTGTTCTTTTTAAAAATTTTACTAAAAAATCCATTCCGGTTATTTTCAATTAAAGGTATTGAGGTGTAAACAGGAAGCCCTGTTTTTAATTTTAAGATTTCAGGGTCTTTAACTGTATTATCAATATATTCTACAATAAAAACCGTAAATCCACCTATCAATATGCTGATTATAAAAGAAAGAATAAGAATCAAAAGGGGCTTTCTTGCATTCACAGGTCTGTATGAAACAAGGGGAGGGTTTATAATTTTTAAGTCCGAAGTAACACCTGCCTCCTGTACCCTTGTCTCTTCAAGCTTCTAGGCAAAAAAGGTGTATAATTTTTCCGTTGTCTCTCTATCCCTTTCAAGTCTTGCAAGCTGTAACTCATCCTCGGGAACATTTTCCAATTTAAGCTTTAAAGCGCTTATTTGACTTTTAACACTCTGGATTTCTGTTTTTATTGTTGATATTCTTTTTGTTATTTCTTCTTTCATCTGTTCTCTTAAGCCTTCAAGTTTTGCCTTTACCTCATAAACTTTCGGATGATTAGGAGAATAGGATTTTAATCTGCCTTTAAGTTCTGCCTCTGTTTGTAATAATTGAGAGTAAAAATTCTGAAGAACCGGATCCGAAAGAAGCGCAGGAGCAAAGTTAACGGTTGTGTCAAGTTCCTTTCCCTTTGCAAGATACTCTCCCAAATTTTTTAAAATACTCTGCTCAATCTCGAGTTGACTTTTTTTTGTTTCAAGACTCGAAATTTGGGAAATTAATGCCTGAGTAGAAGCTTTTAAATCCGCTATTTTTTTCTGCTCTTTAAAAGTCTTTATTTTTTCTTCCAGTTCAGAAAGTTTATTTTTATAAAATTCGAGTTGGGACTCGATGAATTTTCTGGACTGAATGTATTGAAGGGATTTTTCTTTTATATCTTCTTTGATTATTAAGTCGGAAAGCACCTTTGCTATCTCATAAGCATCCTGAGGATTTCCCCAGAAAACATCTATTCTTAAAATCCCGAGAAGATTAACCCCCGGAAAGATTGTTTTTGCAGTTACAAGCTTTTTTGAGGCTCCTTCTCCTGAAAAAGGAACACCTCCGAGTGCAGGCTCTTTTTCTATTTTATCAGCCTCCAAAACCTTTATTGAGAGAGAATTTCTCAAAGCAAGGGCTATTCTGTCTCTGGGATAAAATGTTATGGTATAAGTTCTCTCTTTAAACTCTTTCTTTAAAGGAATTACCTTGAACTTCAAAAAGCCGATATCAAGAGATTCACCAATTTTGCCATCCAGAACCTTCTTACCATCACTTGTAAAAAGCTCCACACTATTATTTGATATTTTTAATTTAAAAGGACCGACGGGGTTCTCAAAATCCCTTATAATTTTTGTTTTTATCTTTATATCAGGCAATCCATCTTTTATATGGGTATAAAGTGAAAGGGAATCCGCAATTTTTTGAGCAAGCCTGACACTCAGGAGGTTTGATATAACTCTTTGTGTCACAGAACCGATTTGAAGGGTGGGAGTCTCCTGAACCGGTGAAAAAACACCTTCAATGGGTTTTTCATTTGAAACCCCTATGTCAAAGGTTGCCTTATAAATGGGAGTATAAGGTTTTAGAAATTGATAGAGGAGTATTATAAAAAATGTAACCACTGCGGTTGTAATAAAAAGCCCCAGCCTTCTCAGGAATATGTTTATTATATCGTTTAAACTCAAAGTTTCTTCTTCATATGAATTTTGAAAATAAATATGATTTTTGATTTTACCTTCTTTCATTTTATTTAAGTCTCTGAAGTGTTATGTAAAAATTTAAGACCGAGGCTGTTAAGGCAAGGGCATTCAGCACAAGCCCCCAATTAATGGTGAACTTCTCCGGTACGTACACTACATCACCGGGCTTTAATTCTATGTTTTTGACAAAATCTCCTTTTTTAAGTATCTCTTCAACATTCACCTCAAATGAGACCGGGTTTTCTTTTCTGAATATAACAACTTTTACCTTTTTAAGGTTAGCCTTCTGTGTGGGTCCACCTGCAAGTGCAATGTAATCGGTGAGCTTCAATCCCCTCTGGTACTCCACAGCACCGGGTCTTAAAACCGCTCCGAATACCGAAACATAAGGCAAAGAAGGACTTTTTAATATTACGGAAACAAGGGGATGAGTGAAATATTTTGAGAGCTTTTCCGAAATAAGCCTTGATGCTTCCTCGGTTGTTAAACCAACAACCTTTACTTCACCTATAAGGGGAAAGGATATTGTTCCGTTTCTCATCACCATTACGGTCCTTGATAGATTTTCCTCACCTACAACAAGAATTTCAAGAACATCCCCTGTTTCAATTTTATATGTTGAAGATTGCGAAAACAAAGGAAAAAATATAAATAAAAATATCAAATTTTTTTTCATTTCTATAAAATTATAAGATTAAATGTATGTTATTTAAAAAATTGTAAAAAAATACAAAAAGTGTAAATTTTTTTTGACATTTTAATTTGCACAGGCTCCGCCCCTCCTCCCTTTTACGGAGGCTTTTTATATTTGCACATATCAAAAAGTTATGCAAATTGTATTCCAATAAAATTAACACATCATTTAAATTTTACACCTTTATTTCTATGTCTAACAACTTATCAAAATAATTTATTTTAAAAATTTGATAGACTCCGTCCTTCCCCTTTTTCAGGGGTCTATATTTGAAATTTAAAAAATTTTGCAAATTACAGTTTAACAATTATATTTTTAATTAAAAATTATAATACTATTTTAAATCATATTACCTTATGGATGCAAAAATTTTAAACCTTATGAAATTTTATGACTCTTTAAAAAATGAAAAATACGAGAAATTGCAAGCTGTCGAAAATTTTCCTCACTCTCAATGAGAATCGGTAAAAACGAAATTCCATGTTACAACAAAATTTCTCTCCTTCCTCAAAGGAGAATCACAATTTTTAAACAGCTCTGCCCTCAGTGTGTCCGCATATTAATTTTTTAAACCAAATATTTTTTTAACATCACGTTTGAAATGATATATCTCATTATTTCGGATGTTCCCGCGCCTATGTCCATTAATTTTGCATCCCTTAAATATCTTTCAACAGGATACTCTTTTGTATAACCGTAGCCTCCGAGAATCTGAATTGCATCAAGAGAGGCTTTAACCCCGAGCTCTCCTGCAAGCAACTTCGCAGTCGCGCTCTCAACCCGATTGTCTTTGTTAACATCATAATTTTTGGCAAGAAGATATATGTAAGTCCTCACAACCTCAAGTTCTGCGGTAGTATTCGCTATTTTTTCTCCTATCATCTGAAATTCGGAAATAGGAACACCGAACTGCTTCCTTTCCCTTGAATACCTTATCTGCCATTCCAAAGCAGAAATAGCAATACCTAAGGAAATTGCTGCAATTGTAATCCTTTCAACTTCAAAACATTTCACAAGGATGTTAAAACCCTTATCTTTTTCGCCCAGCAGATTTTCCTTCGGACAGGGGGCATTTTCAAAAAATAGAGTAGAAGTCGGAGAACCCCTCATTCCTATTTTTTCAAAATTTTTACTGACGGAAAAACCCGGAACATTTGTTTCAAAAATAAAAGCAGATATTCCATCTTTACCTTTTTCCGGCGAGGTCTTTGCATAAAGGATAACAAGACCAGCAATTGAACCGTTGGTGATGAATATTTTGCTCCCTGTTATAATAAACTTATCATCTTCCTCCTTTGCAATTGTTGTAATACTTGCATTGTCAGAACCTGCATCAGGTTCTGTTATAGCAAGTGCCCCTATCATTTCACCTTTTGCAAGTTTGGGAAGATATTTTTTCTTTTGCTCAGGATTCCCGAATCTTGTAATTGGATGGGCACCAAGCACAGAATGAGCAAGCAATGAAAGAGCCAATGAAGCACTTTCTCTTGCAATTTCTTCAAGAACAATCACCGCAGACAACACATCGTCACCAAAACCTCCGTATTCTTCCGGAATAAGAATACCCGTTATTCCGATTTCAGCCATCTCTTTGAATATATCTTCGGGAAATTCATCCTTTTCATCAATTTCAGAAGCCCGGGGAGCAACTTTATCCTTCACGAATTTCCTCACGGTCTCCCTTAAAAGTCTGTGTTCATCGGTTTCAATTAAATTTATGAGATTTCCAAACATAATAGAAATTATATTTTATTTAATTTTGTTTTTGAAAATACATTGTCTTAAAATTTTAAATATGAGAATCTTATCAGCATTATTAATATTCATTTCAAACTGTGTATTTTTCGGATTAAAAACACATAATCTGTTAACACTCTCATTTAACAAACCCGTTGAATTTAACGGATTGAAATTTATCCTTGCTGATGTACTGAGCGACACAAGATGTCCTGAAAATGTTGTATGCAAATGGGAGGGAAGGGTTGATTTTATTATAAAAGTGATTAAAGATAAAGATACAACCGAACTGCTGGTAGCCAAGCCGAAAAACAAAAGGGTAAAACTTTACTTTTATGATTTTTGTATTGAGATTATCGATGTCTTGCCCCATCGCCGAAGCACCTTAGAAAACATTAAAAGAGAAAAATATAAAGTTATATTTGAATTAAAAAATGTTGAAAAAGAAAACAACAGGGGAAAAGAAATTAAATTTGAAAACTTTAAAAAAGGTATTTATTGCAATTTCACAGAAAAGAAAGATTTTGTGATAGACAATAAGGAGGATTTTTTAAATTTATTAAGTAAAGTATCAGGCAAAATATCTTCATTACCTTCTCAAATTGACTTTGATAAATATATACTCATTGCAACTTTTATGGGTCAAAAATCTTCAGGAGGTTATGAAATAAAAATTGAAAAAATAGTTGAATTTGAAAAAGAAATAAAAGTTTTTGTAAAAGAAATAATTCCTGGCAAAAATTGCATAGTCACAATGGCATTAACTCAACCCTATCATATAGTAAAGATAAAAAAGAGTTATAAAAGGATAAAATTTTATCACGAAACATATACCCGAAACTGTAAGTAAACCTTTAAAAGTAGAAATTCTTCATAACTACATAAAGAATTTGAAAATTCTGATAGAAAAATAATAAATTTTATATATGAAAAAACTAAAAGATTTTTTTTATTTTGTTTTCTATCCATCGGAAACCGAAAGAAAAGCAATCTATTTATTTATTTTCATGATTTTGATCGGTGATGTTTATATGAGATTTTTTACCGGGAAAAACAAAGAAAGGGAAAAGATAGAAAAAATCGATATAAATCTTGCAGATTTTGAAGACTTTGTAAATGTTCCGGGTATCGGTTCAAGAATTGCTGCAAAAATTCTGGATTACAGGGATAAAAAAGGAGAAATAATGTATCCGGAAGAACTGAAAGAAATAAAAGGAATAGGTGATAAAAAAATAAATATTTTAAAAAAATATTTTAAATTCCCTTATGATTATGAGACTGATAGTAAAAGTAAAAAAAATTTTACAAAACAAAATAACAGTTAAACCGGTCGGTATATTCCCGGAGGATACGGGATTTATGAAAAGATTGAAAAATAAAGAAATTGAAATTAAGGAATATGAAAAAGATATAAAAAAAGACGATTTGTTAATACTTGATGAAAGTAAAACTCAGGAAATAATTTTTAAGAATTTAAAAAAGAAAAAAGGGATTCATTTCTCTCCCAAAAGGGGCAAATTCTACGCTTGTATTGAAAATGAATATATGAAGATTTTAATTGATCCTTTAAAATCAGGCAGAATAGACTATCTTTTTCATAAAGAGAATAACTTTGAGTGGTTTTTTGACGATTATATATTTTTTAAGGGAAAAGTTTCACATTGCGGAATAACTCAAGGTATTAAAGGCGAAGAATTTTATGAAAAAAAGATGAACTTTAATACAAATAAAAATAAATTTGTTGCAAAAAGAAAGGATAGAAAATTTATATTTGAAAAAATTATAAGTTTGGAAGGTAAGAAAATAAATGTTTATTTCAAAATATCCGCAATAAAGGATATTGAAATAAATCCGTTTTTTGATTTAAAGGTTTTCTGTGGCAATGAAAAATTATTTTATGAAATTTATGTATATAGGGGTAACAAAATAACTTTACCGAACCCTTATTATCCTTTCTCAAGATGGCATCATAATTTCAATTTCGGTAAGGTCAATTGTTTTTTAATTTCAAAAGAAAAAAATAAGATGAAGATAATCCCGGGTAAAAAAGACCTTCTTAATTCTTCTGTTGTACATGCGATTGACTATATTCTGTTCAGGTTCCGATATAAAAAATTGAAATTGAATAAAAATAAAAAAAGAGAGTATAAAATGGAGATTTTGTTATGAAAATAACCTTTTCATACGAATGGGAGATTCCTTTGCTTTCGGAAAAATTTGTTCCGCTCAAGATGGAAGAAATAAAAGAGATAGCATATGAAATAAATAATTCAATAAAAGGAGTAAATGCAGGTGCAGATTTCCTCCATTATTTTGAAACGGGAATGCTTGAATTCAGAACAGGTATTCGGGATAACTTGAAAGAAATCGGTGAATTAACGGAAATTTTTTTTGAAAAATTAAAAAAATTAAAAAAGAAAAACATAATTATCTTTTCCTCGGGAACATTTCCCCTTTCGGGTGATACTGTCGGTTTTCATGTTCATTTGGGTAGTTTTTTCTCTTTTGAGGAATCTTATAAATATGATTTAAATTTTTTGGTTCATGTTCCCTTTTTTGTCGCTCTTTCTTCAAACAGTCCGGTATACACTCAATATATTTACGGAAAATTTAAAAGCTACAGGGTATTTTTCAGGGCATGGGGAGCATCTTCCCCTTCCTTATATATGAGAAATAATTTCAGGTTTTTTAACTGGGGAAGGGATGTGTGTAATAAGGTAAATATGAAACCTACGGTTGAGATAAGGGTCATGGATGCTCCTGTATGTTACGAGTTTATTACCGAATGTGTCGGGCTTTTGATTTATTTATTTTTTAATAATAAGGAAAAAATAAATGAAATGAGATACAGGGAATATCTCACAAACAGGTTAACTGCAAGTAAATTCGGTCTTCAGGCGGTATTTCTTTGGAACGGTAAAGAAAGAGAAATTAAGGAAATTTATCTTGATGTTATTGATAAAGCGGAGAGATATTTAAAGAAAAAATACGGTTTCAGATTCAAATTAATTCCGGAAATGGTTGAAAAAAGAATTTCACAGGCTGATTTTTCAAGGAAAATTTTTGAAGAATCAAAAAAGGATATTTTGAATTACATATTAAAGACCGAAAGATATTTTTTTAAAAACAGATTTCCCGAATTTTTGAGAGAATCAGAGCCTTTAAATACCTGCAATTTTCCGGACATCCCGAGTATCATTCTTGAGTTCATAGGTAAAAGGACAGATATCGGTTCTCTTGTAAATATAGTAAATTTTCCTTTTGCCGAAGTTGAAAAAATATTAAAAAAATTACAAACCGAAGGGAAGATTAAATCGGAAAGGAATTTTGAATACGGAACACTTGTTTCAAGAAAGGGAAAATAAAACAGGTTGTCTGAAAAGTCTCCTTGATGGAGAAGGTGAAATGGAAGTTTATGTGTCACAACAAGATTTTCACCTCGTAGCAGGGTCCCCGGTTTGCTCTCAAGATTGATCTAAATCATATTTTTATTTTTCTCCAGAATTCTGTTGCGGATGGTCCTTCTTTTAAAACTATATATTTTGAATAAAGATGTTTTATTACAATTCCTTCATATCCCTTTTTATTTGCCTCAATTAAATATTTTCTAAGGTCTTCTTTATTTTTTATTCTTTTATATTCTATTTTTGTAAATGGCTTTATGAAATTAATTTCATCAAGAATTTGCTTTCTCTCTATTAAAGGAATTTTTCCGACATATTTTCCCTTATAAATTATTACATCAAAGACATACACAACAGGGTTTCCTCCCTTTTTTGTAAATAATGAAGGAATAAATCTTCTTCCCCTTTTGTCATAGAGTTCTGAATCAAGTATTGTTCCCTGTGGTAAAAATTTTTCTGCAATTTTAACAAGATAGGAGAGTTTTTGTGTCCAGTTGGGATTTTTTTCAAGGCGCCTTCCCCAGAATTCTATTCTTCCGTCAAAATATCTTATTATCTGCATTCTCCATCCATCGATTTTCGGTTCACATATCCAGTTTTCAAAATCAAGGTCTTCACCTAAGTAAGGTATCGGTTGCATAAGATAAACGGGTTTTATTTCCATTTGATAAAAAATCAAAGATTATTTTTTATTACTGAACTTAGGTTTTTTTGTATAAAATACACTTTCATCAACGATACAATATTTATACTTACCTTTCACCGAAGGTAATCTGTATATTGCATCAAATAAAAGGTTCTCTATAAATACCTTTAAACCCCTTGCTCCCATTCCGAGTTTTTTGGCTTTTCTTGCTATTTCTTTTTTTACTCCATCTTTAAAAATAAGTCTTATTCCCTCACTCTCAAAAATCTTTTCATATTGCTTTAATATGGCATTTTCCGGCTCTTCAAGAATTTTCAAGAGCTCATCCTCGGTTAATTCCCTTAAATGCACAATAACGGGTAATCTACCCACAAATTCTGGAATGAATCCGTACTCAATTATATCCTCGGGCAAGATTTCAAAATCACTTTCTTCTTTTTCCTCTTCTTTTAAAAAACCTAATTTGGTTTTCCTTCTTCTTTTTTCAATCACTTTATCAAGCCCGATGAAGGTGCCTCCGCATATAAAGAGAATATTTGTGGTATCCACGGGAATGAAAGACTGTTCAGGATGTTTTCTTCCACCTTGAGGAGGTACATTTGCTATCGTTCCCTCAAGGATTCTCAGAAGAGCCTGCTGAACACCCTCTCCCCCAACATCCCTTGTAATTGAAGGTGAATCTCCTTTTCTTGCAAGTTTATCTATTTCATCTATATATATTATCCCTTTCTCCGCTTTTTTTATATCATAGTCTGCTGCTTGAAGCAATCTTAAAATTATGTTCTCCACATCCTCTCCTACATAACCCGCCTCTGTTAAAGGGGTTGCATCCACATGAGCAAAAGGTACATTTAAGATATTAGCAAGTGTTCTGGCAAGAAGCGTTTTGCCCGTTCCTGTAGGTCCTACAATTAAAACGTTACTCTTTTCAATACTTTTATCATTTAAATGAATCCTCTTATAATGCTGATAAACTGATACCGATAAAATCTTCTTTGCTTCTTCGTGTCCGACTACAAATTTATCAAGCTCTTTCTTTATCTCCTGAGGAGTGGGAACTACATAAAAGGAATCGGTTTTAACCCCTGTTCCCTCTTCATCAAAAAGTAAATCATAACAGAATTTGACACAATCATCACATATAAAAGCTCCTGCACCTGCAAACATTCTCTTTACCTGAGCCTGTGCTCTTCCGCAAAAGGAACACCTGTCTTTTTTCTCCGGATACAATTTCTTTTCTTTCATTTTATCTCTTTTCTTGAAGAAATTATTTCATCAATTAATCCGTAAGTAAGAGCCTCATTGGGAGACATGAAATAGTTCCTGTCCGTATCTTTTTCAATCTTTTCCTTGGGTTGTCCTGTATGTTTTGAAAGTATTTCATTTATTATATCTCTCATTTTCATGATTTCCTCTGCATGAATTTTGATATCAATTGCCTGACCCTGAACACCACCCATCGGCTGATGAATCATGATTCTTGAATGAGGCAAAGCATACCTTTTACCTTTTGTTCCCGCTGCTAAAAGTACAGCAGCCATACTTGCTGCCATTCCTATGCATATTGTATTAACATCCGGTCTTATATATTGGATGGTATCGTATATCGCAAGTCCTGAGGTTATATAACCACCGGGACAGTTTATATAAAGGTAAATATCCTTTTTCGGATTCTCTGCTTCAAGATATAAAAGCTGTGCTATAACAAGATTTGCAACCTGATCATCTATCGGCATTCCCAGAAACACAATTCTGTCCTTTAGAAGTCTGGAATATATATCATACGCCCTTTCGTATCTTCCTGTTTGTTCTATCACAAAAGGAATGGTCTGACCCTTCATTCTATAATCACCTCCATTTTTACCTGAGATTTCAAAAACTCCATTGCTTTTCTTCTTTTAATACTTCTTTCAACCTCCTTAATTGCGCCCCTTTCTTCTAAACTCCTTCTTAAATTTTGGGGGTTCATTCTGTAAATAGAAGCAAGACTCTCAATTTCCCTGTCAACTTCCTCCTTTTTTACCTCAACTTTTAGCTGTTCTGCTAACCTGTCAAGCAATAGACGCCTTCTGATTTTCTCTTCCGCAACCTTTATAAGTTCCTCACCCATCTCCTTAACCTCTTCTTCCCTCAATCCGTACCTTGCAATAATATTCCGTACTTCTTCTTCAATATAACTCCTGGGAACAGGAACAGGATTTAATTTTGACAGTTCTTCAAGAATTCTGTTTTCAAGCTCCTCCTCGGATTCCCTCTGTAAGTCTTCGTTTATTTCTTCTGAAATCTTTTTTCTGAATTCCTCCATGTTTTCCATCTCAAACATCTTTGCAAATTCATCATCAAGAGGGGGAAGAATAACCTCTTTAACAGACAGAACCTTACCTTCATAAATTAATGTTCCCTGTTCTTCGTTTCTTGCAATTTTAAAACTCTCTCCCCTTTTTTTACCCTCAAGCTCATTATAAAAATCAGGAGGAACATTTTCCTTTGTAAATTTAAAGGACTCGGTTTTATCTTTTACCAATTGCCTTCCGCTTATATCCGAGACATTATATTTAAGAACAAGAAAATCACCCTCCTTTGCTCCCCCTTCTTTATCTTTCAATTCCGCAACCGATTCCTGATATTTTTTTATTCTTTTCTCAACCTCATCGGGTGAAGCCCTTTTTATTCTCTTTTCAACCTTTATACTTTCATAACCTTTAACTTCGAAGGGAGGGAGGACTTCATACAAAACAACAATTTCAAACCCATCATCTTTTTCTTTTTTTTCTTTAAGATAAATAGGCGAGGCAAGTTTTGAATTTTCCTTTTCAACTTCCTTTAAAACTTTTTCCCTTACATATTCTTCAATAGCATCTTCCTCTATTTCCTTTGCAAATTTTGTTTTTACAATTTCAAGCGGAGCTTTACCCGGTCTGAAACCCTGGATTTTCACATTTTTCTGATAATCTTTGGCAATCTTTAAAAGAAGATCTTTTAAATCTTCTTTTTTTATTTCAAGTTTTAAAGTTCTTTCAGTGTCCATTTAAAATTATTTACCAAAATTGTTCCTTTTTTCAAACCACTCTTTAAATTTTAAGATACCTTCCGCAATCGCCTTTGCTATTTTCTTCTGAAAAGATTTACTTCTTAACAGTTTTTCTTCCTTAGGAGTTGTTATAAATCCCATTTCAATCAAAACAGCAGGAGAATAACATCCGTTTAAGACATAAAAACCAGCCTGTTTCATTCCCCTGTCCGCAAGTCCGGTATTTTTTGAGACCGTTTTTTGTAATATTTCCGCAAGTTTTTGTGATTCGTATAAAAATTCCGCCTGTGCCATATCCATCAAAATTGCCTCAATTACACCATCAGGCACTTTTTGCTCCGGGAATTCATATTTTAATGAAGCATTCTCAAGAGCAGCAACAGCCCTTTCCCAATCGGTCTTTGCCTCTGAAAGGAAATAAACCTCAACACCGTTTGATGTCTTTGTTATCCTCCTTGAAGCATTACAATGCAAAGACAGAAAAAGGTCCGCACCGACTCTATTCGCAAATCTTGTCCTGGCTCCGAGTGTAATAAAAGTATCTTTTTCTCTTGTTAGATAAACCTCTAACCCTCTTTTTTCAAGCTCCTTTTTTAAATATTTTGCAACTGCTAAATTAACATCCTTCTCCTTTGTTCCCTTTCTTCCGATAGCCCCCGCATCCCTGCCACCGTGTCCGGGATCAATCACAATCTTTTTTATTTTCCTTATAACCCTCTTTGTCTCAATCTCCTGAGGAATATTTATTTTCTTTTCTTTATTCAAAGTATCAGGAATACTGCCTGTCAAAAAAATGGCAAAATATTTCTTTTTATTCTCTATTCTGTATTTATTGCAAAAAACCCCCAGATTTAACTCCAAAATCCCGTAATTTCCTTGTTTTTTTATTGAAATCCCGTCCAAAATCGGATGAGAAAGTTTTGACGAAAAACTCAAAACAGAGTCAACTCCGTAAAATCTGATTAAAATCTTATAATTTTCAACTTGTTTTTCATATTTTAAAGGACCGTTTACAAAAAATGTAACCTTTACGGTATCCCTTAATTTATAAATTTCAGGAGGATTCAAAACAAAAGAAGTCAAAATTAACCCAATCATTTCAAAATATATTTCTTCAATTCCCTTTCCATTTCCCTTCTTTTAATTGCTTCTTTTTTTTCATATTTTTTCTTCTTTTTTGCAAGGGCAATTTTTATCTTTACCCATGGTCCTTTGAAATAAACTTTTAAAGGAATTAACACAAATCCCTTTTCCTTCCATTTACCGATCAATCTTTTAAGTTCTCTTTTTGTGAGTAAGAGTTTCTTTTTTCTTTCCGGATCAGGAAAAAATTTTCCCGCAGGAGGATAAGGTGCAATATAAAATCCATAAATAAATGCCTCTCCGTTTTCAATCTTAACATAGGCTTCTTTAATGGATGCGGTTCCCTCCCTTATTGACTTTACCTCTGCTCCTTTGAGAACAATGCCACAATCGTAAGTTTCAAAAATTTCATAATCACTCTTTGCTCTTTTATTCTCAATTACCGGTGCTTTTCTTTTTATTTTCATCTTTAATTATACAAGAATTTTGAGAAAATAACCAAAAAATTCATCGGGTGTATCACCCGGCAAAACAAAATTTAACTCTTTTCTTATGCCGAAAACAGGAAAATCCTCTGAAAGATATTTATAAAATATTCCCCTGTCTTTTTTCCTTATATCAACGATTAAGTCCCTTTTACTTAAAATACGAAGGAATTCATCCTCATTTTCCTTATTTTCTTTTATAAGAATGAATCTTTTCTGAAATTTAATTTTTTTCAAAACATTTTCCAGTGATTTCCTGTCTCCGTCGTATATTATAATTAATTTATCAAAGTTTTCAAGATTCAAAGGAAAAGAAATCAGTCTTTTTTCCGGTTTTATTTTAAAAATCCTTAAAAAAAACTTTTTAATAACATTCATTAAAAGACCAAAAATAAGCCCAGTTTAAAAAAAGTGATAAAAGTTTTGTCATCAAAAAAACTTTTTAATCCTATGGAAGGAGATATTTGATTGGGTATTCTCAGGAAAAAATTCAGTGACGAGAAGTATCCGCTTTCTTTGAATTCGTTTTTCTCTTTCACAGCATAAACAAAGCCCGGAGAAAATTGTAAAATTAAATATTTTCTTATTTTTTTTGAAAAACAGAGATTTAATTCGTAATTCTTCAGGAAAATATTCGTTCCCGGTCCGACTTCAATTTCGGAATAGGAAAAACCGGGGCTTATTCTTTTTATTTGAAATATAATTTCAAATTCCTTACCGATTCCGGGTTTATAAGGGGAGGTTACTACAGGAAATAAAATATTTGCGGAAAAATAAAAGGAAATTAAGAAATTTATCATGCTTTAAAAATATTTTTAATCACGAAAAATAAATTTGCGGGTCTTTCACCCAATCTTCTCATAAAGTAAGGATACCAGTCCTTTCCATAGGGAACATAGACCCTCATTCTGAAACCGGCCTTAACAATTTTTTCCTGTAAATCCCTTCTTATTCCGTATAGCATCTGAAATTCAAATTTATCTTTCGGAATATTATTTTTATTAATAAGTTCATAGGTAAAATTTATCAACTTTTCATCGTGTGTTGCGATACAAGGGTAAGTCCCTTTTTCGATAGATAAAGGAGAAAACAGAATTTCAAGTCCTTTTTTATAATTTTCATCAACCTCTTTTTTCTTTTGAAAGGCAACTTCCTTGGGTTCTTTATAGGCTCCTTTGCATAATCTGATTTCAGCGCCCATTGAGGAGAGTTTTTTTAAATCATCAAGTGTTCTTTTTAAATACGCTTGAATTGCAACCCCAACATTTCCGAATTCTTTAAATATTTTTTCATATATTTTTAAAGTTTTCTCAGTAAAAGGAGAATTCTCCATATCAATACATACCTTATTGGAAACTGACTTCGCAAATTCTACAATTTTTTTAACGGATTCATATGCTTTTTCTTCTGATATAAGGAGCCCGAGATGTGTAAGTTTTACGGAAATTGTGGAATCAAGATTCTCTTCACTTATTCTTTTCAAAATCAATTTATATTCTTCGATTATTTCATCGATTTTATCTTCTTCATTCAGGCTTTCGCCGAGTTTATCCAGTGTGACCATGATTCCTTTTTTATTCAGGTCTTTTATAATTTCTATTGCTTCATCAAGGGTTTCTCCTGCAACAAATCTTTCCACAAGGGATTTTGTCGGACCGAATTTTTCGATATAATTTTTAAAATTTTCTTTTTGTGATAAATAAAGGAATATGCTTTTAAACAATTTTTCCCTCCTTTTTAAGTTTTATTTTAAGAAAAAATCAGGAAAATATCCATTAGATAAAGTTATTATGAAGTTTAAAGGTTGCTTATTCAGGGGGGTAAGAGGGATTGAAAAATTCAAAAAAGGAATTTATTTCATAAAAACAGACAAAAAACCTTTAAGATAATAAAAATGAAATGATAAAGATTAACAGAAAAAATTCTTTATATTTCCTTATATTTCCTGCACTCCGGGGGTGTAAATGCAAGTAATGTACACTATAAAAAATTAATAAAAATTTGACTGTTGTTGATCTCTATATATTTCAAAGATTTAAGAGGTAAGATTTTTAAAAGTTTTTCCGGATGATAAGCAGAAATTTCTTTTCTTTTTTCAATTATCAATTTTGCCCTTTTCGGACCTATTCCAGGAACCCTTAAAAGTTCATAAAAATCCGCCTTTTTTATGTTCACGGGAAAAAAATTTTTGTGTCTTTCAGCCCATAAAATCTTCGGGTCCTTATTCAAATTAAGATTACCTTTTTTATCAAAAATAATATCCTTTAACTTAAATCCGTAATATTTTAAAAGCTTGAATGCTTGATATAATCTTTTTTCTCTTAATTTTGAAACAGGTTTTAAATTTTCAAATTCTGTGCCTCTTACAGGTGTAAAAGCAGAAAAATAAACCGTATTTACAAGGTTATTTTTCAATAAATAATAAGAAGCCTTTAAATACTCATAATCACTCTCTTTTCTTGCTCCCACGACAAATTGTGTTGAAACACCTGATTTAAGAAAGTTTTTTAGTCCGTAAATTTCTTTTATTTCAAACCTTAATTTTCTTATTTTATAAAGAACATTAAGGATTTCCCTGTTAAAATTTTTCTCAGGAGCAATCTCTTTCAATCTTTTAAAAGAAGGTGCTTCAAGATTAATTGAAACCCTATCACCAAGTAAAATAGCCTCCTTTATTGCTTCTTCTTCGGCACCGGGCATTATTTTCAAATGGAGATATCCTTTGAATCCCATTTTTTTTCTTAAATAATATGCTGTCTCATTTATCCTTTCTTGAGATTTATCCCATTTTCCAATAATACCGGAAGAAACAAATGCTCCCATACAATAACTTTTTTCACAGTAATTCTTAATAAATTGCGCAAGTTTTAAAGGATTATAAACCTCTCTCTTATAATCCCTTTTTTTAGAAAAAGGGCAATAAAAACATCCTTTTGAACATACATTTGAAATTAAAACCTTTAAAAGTTTTTTCTCACATTTTTCAATTGAGGGCATTAAAAATTTTACTCTTTTTTTATCTTTGAGTCAATATAAAGGAGATAAATTAAAATTCCTGCCCACACGATTATATAAGCAAAGTAAAGTAATTTCATCTTAAGTCCTCCAAAGTTTTAATTTCTCTTTTTGCAAGTTTGTATCTTAAAAGAAATAAAAGGATAAAAAGGAAAAAATAAGGGATGATATTTAAAAATAGGGCAGTTTTCATTAAGGGGGTAATTAAAACATCACCGGGTTTAAAAGCAGAGGGATGTACAGAGCGCCAAAGTTTTACCGAAAAGTAAACAAGGGGGACATCAACATAAATTAAAATTCCGAGTACAGAGGCAAATCTTGCTTTTTTATCAGGTGTTTCTATGAAACTTCTCAGAATCATATAGCCTGCATAAAGAAAAAACAGTATAAGTGTTGTTGTCAATCTGGGGTCCCATACCCAGAAATGTCCCCATACTGATTTTGCCCACATCATACCGGTTAAGAGAGCAAGTATAATAAAAAGAAGCCCCAGTTCTCCTCCAACTTCTGCCATTTTATCCCATTTTAAATCCTTTTTCACAAGATATAAAATACTGAAAATAAAAACAAGAGTAAATGAAAACATAGCAAGCCATGCTTGAGGAACATGGATATACATTATTCTGATAAGGTCTCCCATTTGTCTTTCAGGCGGAGAAGCAATGAGAGCCAGGTAAAATGTGTAAAGTCCGATAAAAAAAGCAAGAAAGGCAAAAATATATTCTTTTTTTAGTTTCATTTTAAAATTATTCCTTTATCTTTTCAAAAAAATCCTCTATAATATCTTCAAGTGTCGGAATTCCTATTTCCTGTAATTCATACCTTACTCTTACCCATGGTTTTCCGATATCAAAAAGGTGGGCAAGGTTAATAGGAGTTGCTATGATAACAGTATCACACGGAACCTTATCAATGGTTTCTTTTAATTCTTTTATTTGTTCTTCTCCGTATCCCATTGCGGGTAAAACCTCTTTTGTTTGAGGATATTTCTCAAATGTTTCTTTAATTGAACCGACTGCATAAGGATAAGGTGATATTATTTCCTTTGCACCGTATTTTTTGGCTGCAAGATAACCTGCTCCTATTGCCATCTCTCCGTGTGTGAGGGTCGGTCCGTCTTCTATACATAATACCCTTTTCCCTTTTATTTCCATCGGTCTGTCCACAAAGATAGGTGAAGCAGCTTCTATTACCTTTGCTTTCGGATTCAGTCTTTCTATATTTTTTCTCAATTTATTAATGTCTTCAAAATATGCACTGTCGATTTTATTTATAATAATAACATCCGCCATCCTTATATTTGTTTCTCCGGGGTGATATCTTTCTTCATGTCCAACACGCAAGGGGTCAGCTACAACAATATGAAGGTCAGGCTTATAAAAAGGAAAATCATTATTTCCTCCGTCCCATAATATTACATCAGCCTCTTTTTCTGCTTCTCTTAAAATTGCCTCATAATCAACTCCTGCATAAACAACAGAACCTCTTAAAATATGTGGTTCGTATTCTTCTCTTTCCTCGATTGTTGCATTTGCTTTATCCATATCTTCCATAGATGCAAATCTTTGAACTTTCATTTTTTCAAGATCTCCATAAGGCATGGGATGTCTTATTACAGCAACTTTTTTCCCTCTTTTTATTAATATCTCTGCTACTCTTCTGGAGGTTTGACTTTTTCCGCTACCTGTTCTTACTGCACATACTGAGATGACAGGTTTTGTGGATTTTATCATTGTGCTTTCTGGCCCAAGTAACCAGAAATCTGCTCCTGCTGAAAGAGCTCTTGATGCCCTGTTCATAACATATTCATGGGAAACATCAGAATATGCAAAAACAACAATATCAACCTTTTCTCTTTTTATTATTTCTTCCATTTCATCCTCAAGATAAATCGGGATTCCTTCGGGATAAAGTTCTCCTGCAAGGGACGGAGGGTATTTTCTTCCTTCTATTCCAGGGATCTGGGTTGCTGTAAATCCGATAACCTTATATTCCGGATTATCTCGGAAAAAAACATTGAAATTGTGAAAATCTCTTCCGGCAGCACCGAGAATCAGGACTTTTTTTGCCATTTTTGTCTCCTTTGAGTTTTAATTAATTCTTTATGAAAACTGTTAAAGATGTAATTTTAAACCTTGAAAAAGAGAAATTTCAAAAGGAACAGTTTTTCTATATTTTGACTTTCTTTTTTTTAAGAGAATTATTGGAGACTGCTCTGGAAGGAGAATTCAGAATATGGCATGCACCGGATTTTGGAAAAGCCCTTTTAATGACAATTCACCATATTTACTTTTATTTCCCTTTTCTCTTGATTTTCAGTTTTATTATATCACTTATCATCAAAGAAAATAAATTTAAAGTATTGAATGTTTTTTCAGTATTCACCCCTGTCTTACTTGTTACCCCTCTGGTTGATTTCATAATAGGAGGAGGAAGATACCTCGGCTATCCTTCTTCTCTTATAACAACACTGAAGACCCTTGTTACAGCCGGATTTCTTCACAAAGCAAGTATAATCACCCTTGGTCAGGTTATTGAAGTCTTGCTAATATGTTTTCTCATTTTTGGTTATGTATTTATAAAAGAAAAAAACATATTTAAATCTATTATTTCTATTTTTATTGTGTTTATTCTTATCATTGTATTAGGCGGGCTTCCAGGATATTTACATAATGTATTCAAATCAGGGGGATACATATTTGAGGCAGATGCAAAACAAGGACTTTTTTATGTTTTTTTGACACTTATATCTTTATCTCTCTTTACTAAAATTGAAATAGAATATTCACCCCTTATAAGTTTTGCAGTCTGGGGATACTTAACAGGAATCTTAAAAATATGGCTTTTAAAGAACACCTTTCAAATTCCGCCTCTTTCCTTTTTTGACTTTGTCGGAATAATTTTTATTCCTTCTTTTGTTATTTATAAAGAGAAGAGAAATTATCTTTATATTTTGATTTCTTTGTCAACAATTTTCTTTTTCGGACCGGTTCCTTTTTTATTTTTCCTGACTTATCTTTTAATAATTAATTCAAATTTAAAAGATTATTTAAAAAATCTTTTATCCGCAAATATCCTTTTTCTTTCAGGAATTTCGGTTTTTTTCTCGGCTTACTCTCATTTAATTTTCCCTTATTTTTATCCATTATTTGCGTCTTTTATGATTTTTATAACAAAAAAATTATTAAGGGAGTTTCTCATACATATATTCTTTTTGATATTTTTACTTTTAACCTATAATAAAAGCTTTTGGATTTTGAGTAAAATAAATGAATTAAAAACTTACACAAGAGAGAATGTTTTTCTTGAAAAATACAACAATTTTTCTTCAGGAATTTTACTTTTAAAAAATGAACTAAGGAGAGGGAATTATGAAAAATTAGGAAGTATTTTAGAAAAAATGAATCCTTATGAATGCTTGGGCGAATATTACTTTTATAAAGGACTTATAGGTTCAATCTTTAATGAGGACATGTTGTTTATAGAAAAAATTTTAAAACTTTCTTTGATTTCTGGTAATCCCTTTTCTTTACCTCTTCTTGCAAACATATATTTTCTTAAAGGAAATTTGAAACAATGTGAAAAAATTTTAAAAAGAAGTTTGCATCATAACATTAATTTGAGTTATAGTTTAAAACTCTATGAAAAAATACAGAGGTTCAAATCCTTAAAATAATAGAAAAAGGCTATGTGGTTTAATATTATAACCTCTTATGTGATAGCGATAGGAGGGTATAAATTTAACCCTCTTAAAGATACTCCCTTAATTCTTCAGGAATTAAAAAAGGACAGCACAACTTGTTATATACTCCAACTTAAAAGAGAAATTACTGAAAATCTTAAATCTGAGATTGAATCTTATGGTGTAAAGATTCTGCATTATATTCCTCAAAATGCTTTTGCGGTGAGGATTAGAGATTATGAAACACTTAAAAGATTAAAAGAGCTTTCTTTTGTAAATTGGGTTGGTCCATATCATCCTGCTTATAAAATTTCTCCTAATATAGGTAAAAATGTGAGAAGAAAAGGTAAAATCTACGATAATCCTTTTAGGTTTGAATATTATGTGCATTTTTTTGAAGATGTATCCTTTTTTGATGCAAGAGAAATTCTTAAAGATTACGGAGCAGAAATTAAGGCAGAAATAAAAAGTTTGAAACATCCTGTATTTTTAATAAAGTATAAAGATGATATAAAAAAACTTGCCTTTAATGATGACATTTATTGGATAGAGGAAAAAAGACCCTTTTTTGTGATGAATGATAGAACTTATTGGGTGATTCAGAATAATGCTCAAGGCACTTCTCCTATATGGGACAAAGGGATTCATGGTGAAGGTCAGGTTATTAATATAATGGATACGGGTGTTGATACCGCATCTTGTTTTTTTGCGGGAGGAAAGATAATATGGAAGGAGAGTTATTCAGGTTTTTATACAGATGCATGCGAACCAGGACATGGGACCCATGTTGCAGGCACAGCAGCAGGTTATGATACTTCAAATTCTCTCAACCAATTTAAAGGGATGGCTTATGCGGCAAATCTAACTGTTCAATATACAGGAGATGATACATGGACTTGTTTGGCGGGCCTATTATATATACCTGACACCCTTTATGCTGCTTTTTCACATGCATATAACCAGGGCGCAAGAATATTTTCCAATTCTTGGGGAGGAGCGGATACAACTGTATATACTACCTTAGACCAGGAGGTTGACCAGTTTATGTGGGATTTTCAGGATGCAATATGCGTTTTTGCTGCAGGAAATTCCGGGGGAAGTTTTGATCCATTTACCGGGACGGTGTACGATTCTGTCTATTACAGGACAGTAGGACCACCTGGTACTGCAAAGAATGTTCTGACAGTAGGAGCAACGCCTCCGCCTCCAAGACATGATGTTTCTGCGTTTTATTCAAGTAAAGGTCCGACTTTTGATAACAGGATAAAACCTGATGTGATGGCACCAGGAGGTGACCATAAAGACGATGTAAATTTTTATAATCCGGATTACTTTATTCATTCTGCTCATAATGACACAATAAGTGATCCTACTTGTGATACAATAGCAAGACCTTTTGAAGGAACCAGTATGGCAACACCTGCTGTAGCAGGTGCAGTAGCACTTGTAAGGCAGTATTTTACAGAAGGATGGTATCCTACCGGAGTAAAAAATCCCTCTGATGCTTTTATACCCTCCGGAGCGCTTCTCAAAGCAATGATAATTGCATCAGCAGAGCAGATGAACGGAGTTGACCCTGATGGCATTGATTCAAGAGAAGTTCATCCTATACCCGACTCTTCCCAAGGATGGGGTAGAGTTAAACTTGAAGATGTTCTTTATTTTCAAGGGGATACAAATAACCTTTATATTGACGATAATCTTTCAGGAATTTCAACCGGTGGAAATGTCAGTTATGTTGTAAATGCAACAGGAGGTAATTTAAAAATAGTACTTGTATGGTCGGATTACCCTGCAGCAGCAGGGGTTAGTATAGCTCTTGTTAATGACCTTAATCTTATTGTGCAAGGTCCTTCTGGAACATATTACGGAAACAATTTCTTAAACGGAGAATCTCAAACCGGAGGAACAGCAGATACTTTGAATTCGGTAGAAGTATTCTATCTTTCAAATGCTCCTGCAGGAGCTTATACTATAACTGTTGAAGCAGCAAATACTCCTAATGGTCCTCAGCCTTATGCTCTTGTAATAACAGGGAAATTCTCGGGTATAGGGGTAGAAGAACAAAATCCGTTCATAATTAAAAAAATCAAAGAATATTATCTTCTTAATCCGAGATTTTTACCCGCAAGCAATTCTTATGAAATAAGATTTGGAATACCAGAAGAAACAGATGTAAAACTCTCAATATTTGATATTTCAGGAAGGGAGATAGCTATTCTGAAAAACGGAAGATTAAAGAAAGGTTCATACAAAATACTCTGGAATTCTGCAAGAATAAAAAAAGGAGTATATTTTATTTATCTGAAAACTCCGAAAACGGCACTCAAGAGAAAATTTATTAAGATAAAATAACCAAATGCAAGGCATGAGAAGGAGGTGAAATTATGGCAGGACATTCCAAATGGGCACAAATAAAACATAAAAAAGCAAAGGTTGATGCAAGAAGAGGAAAAATATTTAATAAACTTATAAGAGAGATACAGGTTGCAGCAAGACTCGGTGGAGGAGACCCTGATAATAATCCTAGGTTAAGACTCGCAATTGAAAGAGCAAGAGAACATAACATGCCGTGGGAAAATATTGAAAAGGCTATAAAAAGAGGAACAGGAGAAATTGAAGGAGCAAAATTTGAAGAGGTAACATATGAAGGCTACGGACCTGGTGGTGTTGCAATTTTTATTAAAGCAACCACTGACAATAAAAACAGAACAACCTCTGAAATAAGACATCTTTTTACAAAACACGGAGGCAACCTCGGAACAACAGGATGTGTAGCATGGCAGTTTGAAGAAAAAGGAATCTTACATATTCCAAAAGAAAAGATAAATGAAGAAGAACTTATAGAAATTGCTCTTGAAGCAGGAGCAGAAGATATAAAAGAGGAAGGAGAGTTCTTTGATGTTTATACTTCACCTTCTGACTTTTTAAATGTAAAAGAAACATTAAAACAAAAAGGAATTGAAGCAGAAGGAGGCGTCCAGATGATTCCGAAAAACCAAGTAAAAGTATCAGGAAGGGATGCTGAAAAACTTATAAATTTACTTAATTCTCTTGAAGACCATGACGATGTTCAAGAAGTTGTTGCAAACTTTGAAATAAGCGAAGAAGAATTTGTAAAACTCGTAGGAACGGGTTAAATATTTGAGAAATAATAAATTTTTTCTTGGTATAGATCCCGGACTTAAATACACGGGAGTTGCTGTAATTGACAAAAATAAAAAAATTGTATTTTCTGAAAATATTGAAATACAAGATATTGAGAATATAGGAAAAAGGATTGAAAAAATATTAAAAAAATTTAAACCCGAATTATCTGCAATAGAAAGCGCATTCACAAAAAGGAATCCAAGAGACGCAATAAAACTCGGAGAGGTAAGAGGGGTTATTATTTATATATTAAAAAAGAAAAAAATAAAATATATTGATGTTCCTGCATCACGATGGAAAAGAGGAGTAATCGGAACAGGAAAAGCAAAAAATTATCAGATAAAGTATATTTTGAAAAAATTTCTTAACTCCGAATTAAGTAACGGTATATCTTACCATGAAATAGATGCAATTGCACTTGCTTATTATGCAATGACCAAATGTTCTACAAAATAAAGGGTAAATTATCGGTAAAAATACCCTTTTTCTGCGCAATTGATGTCAACGGAGTAGAGTATGCAATCACTGTCCCTTTAAGAGTTATTGAAAACTTACCAGACGAGGGAAACGAAGTCTCCCTTTATATATATCCAGTTATGTCGGAGGAAAAAATGGAACT
>JAJRUZ010000009.1 GCA_024277525.1 Caldifarciminota bacterium
AAGCAGGGGACTCACTCCTGTAGGGGCTTTTTGCCCATATAAAATGTGGTCCCCCTTCCCCAATTCTCTTTCTACTCCATACCAAACCACTCTTAATAAAAACATATATGTTAAATTTAACATAAATTTAACGTAGGAGGGGAAAAATGAAGAGAATAATTTTTATAAATTTATTTTTGATTTCTTTTATTTATGCAAACTTACAAATCCCTGCATCTCCTCAGAAACATCCGATAGCCCTTATAAACGGTGTTATACATACAATAACAAAAGGCACAATTAAGAACGGTGCGATATTGATTGAAAAGGGCAAAATAAAAAGTGTCGGAAAGGAAATAAAGATACCGAAAGACTGTGAAATAATAGATTTGAAAGGAAAACATGTTTATCCGGGTTTTATAGATGCAAATTCAATTATAGGACTTGTTGAGATATCAGCGATAAGGGCAACTTTGGATTATGCAGAAACAGGTGATTTTAATCCGAATGTAAGAGCAGAAATTGCGATAAACCCTGATTCCGAACTTTTACCTGTAACAAGAGCAAACGGTATATTGCTTTGTAATATTGTTCCTCAGGGAGGTATAATAACCGGCACATCATCACTTATAATGCTTGATGGCTGGACATGGGAGGATATGGTTTTAAAGAGAAACACAGGTATTCATTTAAAATGGCCTTCTAAAAGACCCTTTTTTTCAGGGTTTTATTTAAGACCGAAATCCGAAGAGGAACTAAAAAAAGAGTATAAGGAAAAGATAAAGAAAATAAAAAAATTTTTTGAGGATGCTTATGCTTACATGAAGGCAAAAGAGTCGGAAAATGAGTTCAAGAAAATTTATCATAAAACGGATGAAAGATTTGAGGCAATGATAGAGTGTTTAAAAGGTCGGATTCCGCTTTTTGTGCATGCTGACGATTACAGACAAATAAGGGAGGCAATTGATTTCTTCTCACAATTTAAGATTAAGATTGTAATTGTCGGAGGTTACGATGCGTGGAGGGTTGCCGATTTATTGAAAGAGAAAAATATACCTGTAATAATAACCGGAATTCATACAAATCCTAAAAGAAGGGGTGAATCTTATGACACTCCTTATCTTTTGCCTTACAGACTTTACAAAGCAGGAGTTAAATTTTGCATAGCCAATTCAGCAAATGCCTTTTCCGCTCCAAATGCAAGAAACCTTCCCTATAAAGTTGCTACTGCTGTTGCTTTCGGACTTCCTTATGAGGAAGGGCTGAAGGCAATTACCCTTTATCCTGCTGAAATTTTGGGGGTTAATGACAGGGTAGGTTCAATAGAGGAGGGTAAGGATGCGACTTTGATAATAACTGATGGAGACCCGCTTGATATAAAAACAAATGTATCAATGGCATTCATTCAGGGAAGGAAGATTGACTTAAATAATAAACACAAAATTTTGTATGAAAAATATAAAATAAAATATGAAAGGATGGGAATTTTAAACCCTAACTCTTTAAAAATTAAGTAATAGGTATTTTTAATTTTTCAATCAGACTTCTTGATTTTTTGGGTATTTCAAGGGTTATCCATTTTTTGTTAATTTTTACTTTCCTTATTTTGCCTAAATACATTTAAGCATATTGTTCTTTAAAAAAATATCAATATCTGTGTAAATATTGAAAATTATATTCTCCGCAAACTCGCTATGGAAAATCTCCCTGACTTCCGCTCTCCCTATTACTTGAAAAATTCGGAGTTAAGGATTAAATATTTCATATTGCGGTAAAGATATAAAACCTGCAAGGTTAACATCTTGCTTCATTTTCTTATTTGCGATAGAAATAGAGCTATTGAAAATTTAATTTTTTACTTGTAGTTTTAGATATTTTTTTCTTAAAATTAATTTTATAACTGAAAAGGAGTAAGAGCAATTTTTATAAATTTTAGTTCTTTTATTTTAAAATGCCGGGGGCGGGACTTGAACCCGCACGGGATTAACTCCCACATGGCCCTCAACCATGCGCGTCTGCCAATTCCGCCACCCCGGCGGAATAGAAATAATAAAGTCTTAATCAACAAAATTTCAATACTTTGCGTTAAAAATCAAAATTCGCTTCTCTTAAAAAAGGCAAATTCTTGTCTTTTTCAGAAATTATGGGATTCTTAATAGGCCATTCAATATCCAGATCAGGGTCATTCCATCTTATTCCTTTGTCATGTTCCTTTGAATATTCTTCGGAAACTTTATACATTACTATCGCATAATCACTCAAAACACAAAAACCATGCGCAAATCCCTCTGGTATAAAAAACATATTTTTATTTTCTTCCGATAAAATCACACTTACCCATTTGCCAAAAGTCTTTGAATTTTTTCTTAAATCAACCGCAACATCAAAAATTTTACCTTTGACGCATCTTATGAGCTTTGCCTGTGCTTTCGGCTTAATCTGAAAATGAAGCCCCCTCAACACATTTTTATAAGAAAAGGAAATATTATCCTGCTTAAATTTTGTCTTTATTCCGTTATCTAAAAACTCAGTTTCTTTATATGATTCCATAAAATAACCCCTCTTATCTTCAAAACTTACAGTTTCTATTAAAACAAGTCCTTCTATTGAAAGTTTTTTAAAACGAAAGGGCATTCAATAAGTTTTTTATTCTCCCAGTAATTTAAGGCGAGCTTCTGTTCTTCTGAGATAATCCTTTGCCCTTGAATTTCCGGGATCCCATTTAAGAACCTGTTGTAACAGTCTCTTTGCTTCTTTATAATTTCCTGCATTGAATGCCTGAATTGCCTTATTTAAAGTACTTTCAATTTGTGCTTTTGTTGGTTTTTTGGGCTTCGGTTTGGATGGCTTTTTGACCACTTTCTTTTTCTTAGGTTTCGGTGGAGCGGTTGCTTTTTTCTGAAGTTCAGCAATTTTAGTCGGAGCTTCAGGATCATCCGGAGATATCTTTAAAACTTCATTCCAGTAAGAAATTGCGGTCTTATAATCTCCTTTCTTTTCATAATATTTTGCTTTTGCTTTATATTCTAAGGTTTTGTTTCTTATTGCCCTCTCAACATTTAACAGCCTCTTTTTTGCTCTTTTGCTTAATGGGTAAATGTTCAACGCTTCCTGATACGCTTTTTTTGCTTCAAGAAGTTTTCCTGCTTTAAAAAGTGCATCCCCTTCTCTTATTTTTCTTTCAGAAATAGCCTTTTTGGATACTTTCGGTTTTAATGCAATTTTTACTTTCAACGGTTTGTCTTTTTTAACATTTACTTTTACTCGCAGTGCCTTAAACTGCGGATGTGTAATTGAAATCATGTATCTTCCAGGCATAATCTGTGCCTTTGCGACTCCGCGTGTATTTGTAACAAGTCCGGGGATTCCGGTCTTTAAAAACTTTATCACCGCTCCCTTAACAGGTTTTTTGTCTTCTTTATTAGAAATCAAAAATGCCACTTCTACAGGTTTTGCTGTAGGCTGGAATAATGTAGAATTTATCTCAAAACCTGCTGCAATCCGGGAATCCAACCTCTCGTTCTTAAATATCGCATGCTCCAATTTTAAACCCGCAAGCATTATTCTCCATTTCTTGAAATCAAAAGATAATCCCACATTGAGGTCCCTTCCGTCTATTTCAACCGCAAACTTTGCAATTGAGTAAGAGTATTCAAACCCCAGAAACGCACCGAATGTAAAATACTGGTGTTTTGAGCTTGAGAAAATGTCTATATTTAAAAATTTACTTCGTGGTCCGTATCCTATAAATTCACCCCTTCCTACACCGAAATGTACAGCAAAATTCGGATTCAGATGTTTACTCATAACGGTATAAAAGGAAAAGAATTCCGGATTCCTGCCTTCATATCTCTCATCCACAAAACCAGTGGTCGGCTCATTACCACCTCCTCCTGCATTTATGTATTTCTTATATGTAACATTTCTGAATCCCACGGATAAGCCGGGTAAAGACCGGAGTTCTGGCATTGCAAGATAACTTATGTCAAGACTGTAATCACTGAAAGTAAAAATATTAAGTCCTACAGCCCAGCGTTTGTTGAAATAGAAATTGAGTTTTATGTCCTGTTCAATATCATTCGGAGCAAAGCTTGCAGAAACAACAGCCTGAGCAAAAAAGTCTGCATCAGGATAAAAAGCAGTAGGAATTTCAATTAATGAGGAAGCCCTCATTAATTGAGAAAATATTATAAGTTTTAAAATAACCATAATTTAAACCTCCTTTTTTATATTTTAATATAAAAAATCAAAAAAATCAAAAAATAAATTTCTTAAATTTACATCTTTTACAATCTTCCTCATTCCCAGCCAAAAAATAGATGGCTCGTATCTAAAAATTTTGACCAACAATTTCCTCGCATTATCCCTTGTAGTGGAGTAAAAAAGAAATGCGAATTTCTTTTCCGCTTTTTTCAAAATAAGGTCAAATTCATCAGTCTGGAGTCTTTTTAAAACTTTCCTCATATAGAAATGAACATCAAGCTCTCTTTTTAAATTTTTATAAAATTTCTTTAAATTTTTATTTTTCTCTATTGCTTTAAATACACAATATCCTCCCCATATTCCGGTATATGTCCCTCCCACGGTCGTCATTTTCACCTGACCTGCTGCATCACCTACAAAATAAATCTTTTTTCCGTTTATTTTATATTCCGGTATAAAAGAAGGTTCATAATGTGAAGTAACACCAGATTCAGGCTCCAAAACCTCCAGATTATAATTCTTCACAAATTTTTCAAAACTTTTTCTGACATTTTCTCCTTCATCCACACATAGACCCAGAACTCCTTCGTATTTATTACACGGAATAAGCCATACAAAATAATCCGTATAACTTCTGTCAAACCATATTTTGACGGTATCTTTTCTGTGAAATTGTGGAAGTTTTACACGCGCCTGATAAAGATATATTTTTTTGAACTTCTTATTTATTATTTTTAAGACTTTACTCCCGACCCCATCCGCAGAAATTAAATTGTTGAATTCAAAGTATACTTTTTTATCTCTTCCATTGACCGAAAATTCGGCAAAGATTTTATTTTTATCTTCAATTAAATTTTCAAACCTGTATCCCCTGTATATTTTTACTCTGCTCTTTTTTGCTATATTCTCCAAATAAAGTAAAAAATCACTTCTTTCTATCACAATATCAGGCTTTTTGAGCTCTATTTTTATTCGGTAATTCTTAGAATAAAGTTCAAAATATTTAATCTTGTTCAAAATAAGTTCATCGGGAATTCTTATTAAATTAAAAATTTCCGGAGTTATAATTAAGGTCCTTTTTCTCGCCTTATCTTCTCTTATTTCAAATACACTGCTTTCAATATTTTTATTGGCCAGTCTTATAGCAGTGTATAATCCGGAACTCGAAGCACCGATAATTAAATTTTTACTACTTTTCATCATAGAAAACATCTTTGTTTATTTGGATGAACATTATAACTTTTATTTTTTTCAGTAAATCAGTCAAATTGTATTTTTCAAAATTTATTTTTATCTTTTTCATGGCATATAAATTGTACATTATAAATTGTTAAGTTTGCAAGAGGAAGGAAAAAAATTATATTATTTACACCCCGGGGTGTTAGAAGAAGAGAACTCATAAAAAATTCCTTAAAAATGCCTCCAGTTTCTTATTTTCGCCCCTTTGTCCGTCATAAAACATGTTTATAACTGGTAAGTTCATATCTTCCGAAATTTTCTGAAAGAAAGCCTGAGAGATATTCCCCGGCATACATGTAAAGGGAGAAACATTCACCACAGCCCTTGCCCCCTGTTCTTTAAAAATTATTGCTCTTCCGATTGTTAAAGGAGCCTCTGTGCCGAAATTCAAAGGACAGAAATCCTCTGCTTTCTTCATTATTTCTTCAATCTCGGGCTCCTTCCTATCACCTATAATTTTTTCGGTTATTTCATGTATTCTCTCCTCTACACTTTTAAAAAATTTGTTTTTTAAGGTTGTTTTTAAATACTCCCATAAATCCCTCCTTGCTCTTGCCCTCCATCTTGCAGTGAAATCCGTATACAGTATCCATTCAGAAACCGGAGATAGCCATGCTTCTCCACCGCATTTTTCAATTGTCCTTATCACTTCATCATTAGCATAGTTATCAAACCTCACATATATTTCCCCTACAATTCCCACAAGGGGCTTATATTCCTTAACAGTCTCAATTTTTGAAAAATCATTTACACATTCTTCAAGTGCTGAATAAACATCTTTCCCTTCTTCAATTGCTTTCTCCATTTTGTCCACCGCTTTTAAATAGACCTCTTCGGTCTCTCCTTTATTTTTTTCATAAGGTTTTATCCTGTTTCTACATTTTAATATGGAATCAAAAATCAAAATGGTGTTCCATAAAAATTTTCTTAAATCTTTAGGCAAACCTTCGTAAGCATTATAGGAATTCGGTGAAAGTATGTGAATATCAAGTCCTGACCTCTCAAATATTATTTTCTGAAGATGTGCATACTGACCGAACCTGCACGGACCAGAAGAGGTGGGCATAAAAAGGGCATGTTTTTCATGATTATGCCTTTTAATTTCTTCTATGAATGTCCCTATGGTTAAAGCACACGGCAAACATTCGGAACCTCTAAGCAGTTTTCTGCCCGTTTTCCAGTGTTTCTCCTGAGAAGGAGGCAAAGCCCTTGCCTTGAATCCGAATCTCCTGAAAGAAGCAGCAAATAACCTTGCACCTTCGGGATGCATCGGAGGAACCCAGATTGTTCTTGAATAAATTTCTTTTTTGTCCTCTTTTTTTATAACGAAAAATTCTTCTTTCTTTATTTTCCTCTCATCCTCCCTGATAACATCGTAAAACGCCTCTATCCTTGTCTGAAAAACTGCTTCTCCTCCGTGTTCATCAAGTTCAAGAATTAAAAAAGGTTTTTCCTTAAAAATTTCCTCAAGATAACTTAATAAAAATGAGTCAGGACCGCAGGAAAAACAACTCAGATAAACGGGATATAAATTATCCATATTTTTTATAAACTCCGCAGCCTGAAGCAATTTTTTCCCGTAGTACCAATACATATTATCAACGAAAATTTCATTTTTGAAATAAGAAAAAAAGTTCCAGGGTATAACCTTTATTCCTAAATTTGCAAGTTTAAGCGGGGTCAAAAGATTGGCAGCACTTGAAAAAATTACATAAGGTCTTCCGAAAAGAACAATAAATTTTTCCTTTTTCTCTTTTATCCCTTCTAAAATTTCCTGACTTTTCTTTTTTATATTTTCTTCAAATTTCTTCTGAACCCTTAAACCCTCCTCTAATGCATTTTTTATCTCCTTTTTACTTATATTCCATTTTTTAAAGTAAGTATAAAGATTCTCTGTTAAGGAACTTTTAGGTAAGGTAAAATCAAACACAGGGGTTAAAAATTTCTCTCTTTTCGCCCCCCTTAATTCAAAAGTTGAAATAATATACCCGGGATTTGACTGAACATAAGGACAGAAATAATTGTAGTTCTTTTTGTCCTCATCCGGATATCCTATAACCCATGGCAAAAATATAAGTCCATCTTTATTTATAATTTCTGCAATAAGCCCGAACATAATTTTAACAGGTAAGCAGAATTCGGATGAAGTAACCTCCCTTCCTTTTTCTATGGTTTCCTTATCAGGTGGTTTTGAAATTAAAACCTGAAATCCGAGATTCTCAAGAAAAGTCTTATAAAAGGGGAAAAGAACATGCGTGGAAAGGGCTCTCGGAATATGAACTTTTTGAAATTTCTCTTTTTTTATTCCCTTAATTTTAAATACTTCTTTATCATAAAATTCAAAAAGGGAAAGTTCTTCTCTTTTTCTTTTTTTCTTTTCTTCCGGTTCTCTTCCGCATTGATAACCAAAAGACACTGTATCTTCACCGATTCTCAAATATGTGATTTTACAGTTATTTTCACATAGGGTACAATTTTCATACCATATATTTATCTTTTCGTCTTTTATTTTAAATCCTCTAAAATTTGTTTTATCTTTTAATTTTTCTTTCACAAGAAGTGCTGTACCGAATGCTCCCATAACATGGCAGAAGGGAGAAACCACTATTTCCCTTTGACACACATTTTCAAAACCTGCTATCAATGCCTTATTTCTCGCAGTTGCACCCTGAAAGAATATTTTTCCCTCCGGAATGTATTTTTTACCCACTACTTTATTTAAATAGTTATGAACAACCGAATAAATACATGCTCCCATTACTTCTTCTTTTGAAAATCCTTCCCTTAAGAGCCTTTCTATATCCTGCTCCATAAATACTGTACATCTTTCCTGAGTTAAAGGAGGTGAAATTCCCATTATGAGATTGCTTACTTCTTTTATATTAAATCCGAGTTTTTTAGCCTGTTCTTCAAGAAAGGACCCCGTGCCTGCAGAACATATATAATTCATATTACATTCATAAACCTTTCCGTTTTTAAGCCTTATATATTTTGAGTCCTGCCCCCCTATTTCAAAAATTACCTCTGCTTGGGGGTAAAAGTGGAGTGCTCCTTTTGCATGTGCTGTTATTTCATTTACTATTAAATCCGCTCCTACAAATTTACCTACAAGTTTTCTACCTGAGCCTGTTGTACCGCAACCTATAATCCTTATCTTTGACTTCATCCTTTTACTTACTTTTAATATTGCATTAAAAATTTTCTTTGTTGCTATAATAGGCTCCCCTCTTGTTCTTGTGTAAAAATCCGCAGCAATTTCAAAATTCTCCCTCATTAAAACACACTTTGTACTTGTTGAACCTATATCTATTCCGAGATAAACTTCAAGATTTTCATTTTCTTTCCATTTATGAATTCTCACCTCGACTTCGTCAATTATTTCTTCATGAGACGGTTTAAAATCAAGGAATTTGCTTTTTATAAGCAAAAGAGGAGGATTCCTTTCAATTTTTTGAGTTTTTTTACCTTTAAGAATCTCCTCCAAAGTTGAAAGGATATCTTTATTAAATTTATATGACGTTAAAAATGAGGCACCTATCGCATTTAAAAACGGAGAATTTTCATTATATATAACATTTGTGTCAAGGTTTTCTTTTAAATAATGCAAAAAGAACTTATTTTTTGAAACTCCGCCTGCAACTACGATATCACCCTCTATTCTTTTACCCTTCAAAAGGGTATTAAGTATTCCTTTTACAACACTCCTTGAGAGTCCTGCCCACATTTCCTTTTTGGAATATCCTTCCTGCTGTCTGTTTATTAAATCGGTTTTTGCAAAAACCGTACACCTTGAGGCTATTGTGGGAGGTTCACTTGATGGAATATCCCAGTTTTTTATTTCCTCATAATCCAGATTAAGCCTTTCCTTCTGTTGATCAATAAATGTACCCGTACCTGCAGCACATATTGAATTTGTATAAATGTTTTTTAGATTACCCTTTTCATCAAGTTCTATTATCTTTGAGGAATTTGCTCCGACTTCCAGAATGTATCTCGCGGACGGGAAAAATTTTTTTACACAAAAAACAAGGCACTTTATTTCATCAAAAAAAGGTAAATCCTCAGGAAAATCAGAAAAAATGGAACCCGTAAAACCTATGAGAAATTCATCTTCATTAAATAATAACTCTTTTAAAATAGGTAATATCTTTTTTTGATGCAAAATCATTTTTCTCTCAACTATTTCTTCGTCCCGAATTTTTACCATTTTTAAATAGAGATTGCCTATGTCAATACCGACTTTTATCATAGTATTTATTATAAAATAAAAAATCTTATAATTAAAGAACAAATGAAAAAATTTTTTTCAAAAATAGACATATATTTAATGAAATCTTTTCTTCCGCCCTTCTTTTATTCAATTATTTTGCTTTTAATGATAATGCTTCTTGATAAAATTTTTGACCTTTCAAATTTGATTTTTAAAAAAAAGGTTCCTGCTTACTTGGTTCTGGAAATTTTATTCCTTTCCCTTCCTTATATGCTCGCCCTTGTTATTCCGATGAGCGTCTTAGTTGCAACTTTGTATGTATTCGGAACAATGAATCAGGAAAGGGAGTTGATGTCACTTTCAACAGGAGGAATTTCTCTTTTGAGGATAATGAGAACACCTTTAATTTTTTCTCTCTTTTTATTCTTTTTTTTAATTTATTTTAATGGTTTTTTTGTTCCGAGGGCGAACCATACATTGAAAAAGAAAATTTTTTATATGTACAGATATAAACCTTCACTTGTTTTAAAAGAAAAAATTTTTAATCACATAGGAGATATAAGTATTTATGTGGGAGAAAAAGATGAAAAAAGAGGGATTCTTAAAAATCTGAAAATTTTTCAAAAAGGAAAGGGATATGTTCAAATTATTGATTCAAAAGAAGGTTATATAAAGACGGGTAAGGAAGGGGGTTACCTTCTTGTTTTAAAAGACGGGATAATTCAGGAAAAAAGGAGGAACAGAGTAAACATAAGGAAAATAGAGTTTAAGGAGCATAAAATATATATACCTCCTAAGAAAAAAGAAAAAGTCGGGGAGTTGGGCAAAAGCGATAGAGAACTCACTTTAACCGAACTTTTGGAAGGTATAAAAAAGAAAAAAGAAAAATATTTAAAAATGCAAAAAAAGAATAGATTTTTGTTTCTTGAAATTCAAAGATTCTGGGTTGAGGTTCACAAAAAATTTGCTATTCCTTTTGCTGCAATTGTATTTGTGATAGTGGGAGTACCTCTCGCTAAGATATTCGGGAGAGCGGGCTGGGGTTCTGCTTTCGGTCTTTCAATAGCAGTCTTTACGATTCATTACATTTTCTTAGTAGGCGGAGAGGAACTCGCGGACAGGGCAATTGTTTCTTCATTTGTTGCAATGTGGACAGGAGATATACTAACCCTTGTCTTCGGTCTTTACCTTCTTTATAAAGCAAGATAAAATCTCTTTATAAAAATTTTCTTCAATTTCCATTTTAATTTTTGGGTATATAATAAAATCATAGGTAAAAGGCATTCTCACAATGTCTTTCTCTGTTGTTACCACATAATCACATTTCAGTCTCTCTTTTAAATGAAGAATTTTTCTCATATCATTCTCCTTATAAAAATGATGATCAAGAAATTTAATATGTTCTTTTAAAATAAAATTTTTACTTAAAAACCCCTTCAAAGAAGAAGGATTTGCTATCCCTGTTACAAGCAATAAATAATCTCTTTTACTTAATTCAATTTTTTCTCCTTTTTGATTAAAAAATCCTGACAATTTGTAATATGCAAAAAAATAGGGTAATTTTCTCTTTTCAAGAAATTCAATCTTATATTTTTTAAATTTTTTCATTTTTCTGTTTATTATCACCGCATTTGCATTTAAAATTTCTTTTCTGAAATCTCTTGCCAAGCCCTCAGGAAAAAACTTTTCCCTTTCAAAAATTTCCTTTTCTGTTAAAATAAATATATTCAAGTCAAAATAAAATTTTTTAATTTGCATTGCGTCATCAAGTATAAAAACCACATTTTTTTTATGTTTGATTATTTCTTTTGCTGATTCAGTCATGTCTTTATCAATTCCGATCGGAATATTCAATTTTCTGTATATCAGATAAGGTTCATCTCCTATTTCAAAAGGAGAAGTTTTTTCGTTTTCGAAAATTATTTTTTTTGTTTTATCTTTTCTTTTATATCCTCGTGTAAGTAAAGCACAATTTATTTTGTTCTTTTTCGAATACTCTATGATTTCGATAACAAGGGGCGTTTTACCGCTCCCTCCCATACTTATTCCGCCTACCCCGATTGAAGCATAGGGAAATTTTTTGCTTTTTTTAGTTAAAATAAAATTTCTGGCTTTTAAAATAAAAAAAAGGGGATTCATTCAAAAGGTGCTTTTAAGAGGTGTCTTATTCTTTTTCTTTTCCTTTTTTCAAATATTAAAATCACCGCAAGGACGAGATAGACACCGGACAAGAAAATTCTTATATACATTGAAGGAGAAACAAATTGAGCAAAAAACAGAAAAAAGAGGAATATTGCTTCTTTATAGTCAAACTCAAAATCACAGAGAAGAATAACCGCGAACAGGGATTGAGCAGCTGTTAGGAGTATTTCTTCCCTTTGCCTGGAGTCAATGGATAATGCATGAAAAGAAAGGGAAGAAATTGCGAATACAATAGGAATACTTCCCACGAGAAGTGACCATTGATTTATTTTTGAGGATACAATTGCTTGGAAGGCACTATTTTCTTTTTTCTTAAGGGTATAGATTGAGAGGACAATTACTTCCGGTGCCTCTGAAGCAAGGGGGGCAACCCATTGGACAAGTAAAAATTCCGAGATATTTAATAATTTTCCGGATTCAACAAGATTTTCTCCGAATGATGGTCCTGCAATTAATATTACAAAGGCGGAATAAATGAAAAAAAATGAAACCAGAATCCATCTCTTTCTTTTTTCAATCTTAAAAAATTCTTTTAAATAGCCGACCGGTTCTTTTTCTTCCCTTTCCCCTTTTGTTGATTTATAAAGATAAAAAATGAAAATTCCGATCAGTGGAATAGAATGGCCTAAAGAAAGTCTGTCAAAAGGCACAATAGAAAAGCTGATAAGGGTTGCAATAAGAAGAATCCCTATTTCAAGGGAAAGGGATTCTTTGAATTTAAAACTTTTCTTCTTATTTTTTATAAAAAACAAAAGAAAAATAAGTGGCCAACCGATCCCGATCAGGAGTCTGTTTGCTCCTGTCATATTTGCAAGTGCATAGGCAGAGTATTCCGGTTTTTTCGGAGCCATCCAGGTAAAATAAAAATCAACAATATATTCGGGTAATACAGCAATTAAAGCAAGGATTGCAAGGGCAAAGGATTTCGGAATGTCCTGTTCTGCTATTTCTGCAGCTGTTGCAAGAATATACGAACCACCGAATATGCATAATCCGGAAAAAAATGAAAGAAAATAGGGGTTAAGGTCTATTTTAAAAAAGAAAATAATTATCCACGGGATAGTGAAAATAAAAGATGAAAACAATATTCTCATCTTAAATGAGCCTTTCCCTGGGTAAGTCAATCATTTTTTTGATACCGATGAACACCATCAGACACATTGAATATAAAATCTTAATTCTTGATGTTTTTGTAATGAACAGCAAAATTATAAAACAGATAAAGCTAAAGGCAAGTGAATGGTCAAAATGTCTTTTAAACTTAAAAAAAATCAAGAACAAAAGGAGGGATATAAGTGTTTGAACGGGAAAAAGTGCAAAAAAAATTCCGTAAATTGTGCTTATTGATTTGCCTCCGTAAAATTTCAGAAATAAAGGGTATGCGTGTCCTGTAACCGCTCCTATGCCTGATATAAGTGCAAGGTTCGGTTCTTTAAATAGGTAATAGAAGAAAAATACGGGGATTGCTCCTTTCAAAAAGTCAAGAATAAAGGTGAGTGTTCCGCAGAGTTTTCCTACATTTTTAAAAACATTTCTTGCTCCTGGGTTTTTGTCTCCCACATTTCTTATGTCGATATTTTTAAATTTTTTTGAGATAAGGTAAGCGGACGGTAAAGAGCCGAGCAGATAGCCTATTAAAAAAGGGAGCAGGATTTCCTTCATGGTGAAATTTTCTTTTAAAGGAGGGGAAAAAGTCAAATTAAGATGGTATAATATAAATATACGGAGGGGTGCCCGAGTCCGGTTTAAGGGGTGCGATTCGAAATCGCATATTCCCCGAAAGGGGAGTCACGGGTTCAAATCCCGTCCCCTCCGTTTGAAAAAAAATTCAAAAAAGTCTTAATATTAAAAGTATGGAGAAGGCAAAATGTCCTTTATGTGAGGCAGATATAAAGGTGCCTATGAAGAAAATCGGATACGAATTTTCCTGTCCTGAGTGCAATGAAAGGATTGTTGTAAAGCAGATAAATCCTCTTGTTCTTGATTTTGCAACCGATGAGGATGAAGAAGAGGATATTAAGTTTGAGAAAATGTAATCATATAAAAATCTGTCTTATCTGAGTCTAATTTTTAAATAAATTCAGTATTTTGGAGTCTGATTGTTCTTAGGTTTTAAAATAAACAAATTTTAAAATTCCGCCATTTAAAATTGACAAATTTTTTAAAATCTTGTTATAATAAATTGACCATAATTTTAATTGAATGAGAAATTTATTGGATTTTAAAAAATTTTGTGAAAATTACAGAAAGATTAAATATAAAAAAATCGGAATTTTAACAAATCATTCCTTCTGTGATAAAAATCTCATAAATTTTGCTGATTTTTTAATTGAAAACAATTTCAATGTAAAAATAATTTTTTCTCCTGAACACGGTTTCTTCGGAACAGAACAGATGGAGGAAAAGGTTGAAGACAGTTTTTATAAAAATGTAAAGGTTAAAAGTATTTACGGTGATAAACTTGAACCCGAAGACGATGATGTAAAGGAAATTGATATTTTGATAATTGCGGTTCCTGATAACGGCTCAAGATATTATACCTATAAATGGTCAATGATGAAGATGATCGAAAAATGTTCCAAATTTAACAAAAAGATAATAATTTTTGATTATCCGAATCCTTTAAACGGAACCCACATTGAGGGACCTTTAATCCAAAAGGGCTATGAATCCTTTGTTGGCTTCTATTCAATACCCGTAAGATTCGGTTTAACAATCGGTGAACTTGCAATTTATTTAAATAAGGAATTCAAAATAAATGCTGAAATTGAAGTTTTTAAAATTGAGGGATGGAAAAGAAGCTTTTATTTTGATGATATTGATTTTCCTTTTATAATGATGTCACCGAATATGCCCGATTTTGAAACAGCTCTTTTATATCCGGGAATGTGCCTTTTAGAAGGAACAAATATTTCCGAAGGAAGGGGAACTTCAAAACCCTTTAAAATTTTCGGCGCTGATTTCATTGACCCCTTTGAATTATTAAAGAGATTAAATGCACCCGCGGTTTCCAAACCGCGAGAAATAGAAGGAGTTAATTTTAAACCCGTTTATTTTAAACCCATGTGGAATAAATACAAAGGTAAAGTATGCGGGGGACTTGAAATATATGTCACTGATAAAAATAAATTAAAACCTTTTAAAATGGGCTTAAAAATAATTAAGGCAATAATGGATTTATATCCTGATAAATTTGAATTCAAAAATCCTCCCTATGAATTTGAGAAAGAAAAGATGCCCTTTGATATACTTGCGGGAAATTCCTATATAAGAAAAATGCTTGAAGAAGGCGCTGAGATTGAAGAGATTGAAAAAATATGGGAAAGGGAACTTGAGGAATTTGATGAGAAAAGAAGGAAATATTTTCTTTATAATCATTAATTTAAATACAAACTTTTTTAAAATCTTTGCATTTTGAATGCAAATTTTTTAAAATAATATATGGTTGAAATGGACTTAATAAAAATGTGTATTGTTGAGAATGAGAGGGTATTACAGGAAAAATTTTCAGAAGAAAATATAATTGACAGGGAAATAAGGAAAAGTATAGAGAGAAATATCGGTACTGATGTGGCGGTTTTTATTACAGGAGTCAGAAGATGTGGAAAATCCATTCTGACTTATCTCATTTCAAAGAATAAAAAAGCAGCATATGTAAATTTTGAAGATGAGAGACTTTCCATTAAGGGCGGTGAATTGAATAAGGTAATGGAGGCAATTTATTCTTTAAAAGGGAAAATCGGGTTCTTTGTTTTTGATGAAATACAGAACATTGAAGGCTGGGAAAAATTCATTGCAAGAATTATAAAAAATAAAAAAGTTATTATAACAGGAAGTAATGCAAGACTTTTAAGTAAGGAACTCTCTTCCTTTCTCACAGGAAGACATATTGATTTTGTTCTTTTCCCTTTCAGTTTTAAAGAATTTTTAAAATATGTAAATTTTGAGCCAAATATTTATCTTACAGAAAACATATCACGTCTAAAGGATTATCTATCAGAATATTTAGTAAAGGGAGGTTTTCCCCTTTCTTTAAGATTGGGGAATTTATTTCTGATCAATAATTATAAGGACATAGTGGAGAGGGATGTGGTGGAGAGATATAAAATAAAATATCCAAAGACACTCAAAGAAATAGCAAAATATCTGATTTCAAATTCCTCAAGTGAAATATCCTTTAACAAATTAAAGAAAATGCTTAATATAAAAAGTGTTCATACGGTGAAAAATTATATTTCTTATCTTGAAAATGCTTATCTCATTTTCTTAATTGAAAGATTTTCACCGAAATTAAAAGAGCAGTTTCTTGCTCCTAAAAAAGTTTATTGTATTGATAACGGTATAATAACTGCATTGAGTTTCAAACTTTCACAAAACAAAGGTAAATTAATGGAAAACCTTGTTGCAATTGAACTTTTGAGAAGAAAATTTTATTTCCATCCTGATTATGAAATATATTACTGGAAGGATTATCAGCAGAGAGAAGTGGATTTTGTGGTAAAAAAAGAAGATAGAATAAAGTATCTGATACAGGTATGTTTTTCTGTAGATGAGATAAATACAAGAGAAAGGGAAATTAAATCTCTCATGAAAGCGGACAAAGAGCTTAAATCCGAGAAAATGCTTATAATAACATGGGATACAGAGGAGAAAATAAAAATTAACGGAAAAATCATAGAATTAATTCCCTTATGGAAATGGCTTCTTACATATGATTGATTCAGCAATAATCTTATCAGCAGGATACTCAAAGAGATTAAGACCTCTAAGTTTTTTTGTTCCAAAACCTTTAATAAAAATTAAAGGAAAGCCCATAATTTTTCATATTTTTGAGAGATTAAAAGAAGCGAGTGTTAAAAAATTTTATGTAAATCTTTTTTATAAAAAGGAAAAAATTGAGAAGGTTCTTTTAAATTCAGAATATAAGGATATGATTTTTATCTTTAAGGAAAAAGAGCTTATGGGAACAGGAGGAGGGATAAGGAATTTTGAAAAATATATTGAAGGTGATTTTATTGTTCATAACTGTGATATATATCATAAGATTGATTTGAAAGAATTTATAAATTTTCATTTAAAAAGGGAAAGAAAGGCACACTGCTTTTAACCTATATGAAAACAAGAAGTGAGGTTGTGATTGAAAATGATTTTATAAAAAATATAAAAATTCATAGAAATAAGAAAAGATTTCTGACATACGCAGGAATTTCAATTTTTAAAAGGGGAATTTTCAAATATTTGCCCGAAGGAAAAAGTAATTTGCTGGATGTTTTTTATAAATTGATTGGAGAGGAAGAACTTGCAGGATATGTTGTGGATGAGAAAATTATTGATATAGGGACTTTTGAGGGAATTTTTAAAAGTGTATTCCTATAATATAACAATGTTAAATTTCTCCCAGAGTTGTAGCGGTGCGATTTATCGCACAATAACGTCGCATGAATGCGACCGCTACAGGATATCCACAATGGATTTCAAAATTTTTTATGGTAGTTATGAATAAATTAATAAATACCTGCTTTTTTAAGATTTTCCTTTATAAACTTTTCATCCTTTAAAAATCCATACCAGCTTGCTACAATTTTTCCGTCTCTGTCTATTATATAGTTGAGCGGAACAGCAGAATAACCGCGGATTTTTTGATACTTCTCAAAAAAAACTTTTTGTGCCTCCTCTGAATTATCAACTATGTTGGGAAAGGTTATATTATGTTTTTTCAAAAATTCAACCACTATTTCTTTTTTATCTGCATTATTAAAACCGACAACAATAAGACCACTGTCTTTAAATTTCTGATATATTTTTTCAAGATAAGGTATCTCTTCACGGCATGGAGGACATCCGATTCTCCAGAAACATAACCATATAACCTTTCCTTTATAATCAGAGAGCTTAAACTCTTTGGCATTTAAAAGCTTTGCTTCAAATTCAGGGGCGATTTCTCCGGGTTCCAGCTTATTCTTCTCAAGTTCAACACTCTTTATCTCTACCCATCCCTCAGGAGGTTTCCACATAAACAAATTGTTATCAAAATCAACATTTATCTTTATATTAGACCAATTTTCGTAAATTTCATTATTCTTTTCAGTTTTTATAATTTCTTTTGCTTTTCGAATAATAAAATCTTTTGTGGATACCCAGTAGATTCTTTCCCTCTGTCCATCCATGTAAATGGCTTTTATTACATAACAATCTTTACCGTTAACCTTTTCTTTTCCCTCAAATCCAACATTGTTTAAATAATTTTCAAAACTCAACCTTAACCCGAAAAATATACTCGGATTAAATATAACCAAGCCCATTCCGTTTTGAGCCATTATATGAAACAGAGAGTATCTTCCCTGAGGAGCATCAAGTTTTTTATAAGATTTTAAAGCTGTTTTTTCATATTCTTCTTTGGTTTCACCGGGAAACATAGGTCTTTTTTCATTGGGCCAGTAAATCCATATATACTCACCATCACATATTAAAACCGTGCGTAGTTTATCCTTTGAATAATGCTCAATTTTCACAAAGTTTGGCTTTTTTAACCATATTTTAAAATGACTTTCCTTCTGAAATTTCCCGGAGAATATATCTTTTAAATCCATTTCATAATATATGGAATTGAGACTTTCAAATGTCTGATACATCTTGTTAAAAATCTCTTTCCCGTCCCGGATTTCGGATTTCTGACCCTTTGAAAAAACTAAATTAAAAAATAAAAGAAAAACAATCATACTACCTTTCATAATGTATATTTTAAAATTTCAAAAATTTATTTTCAAATACCCTTAACTTGAATTAAAATATAGAGACTTGAAAATAGAAAACTTCAAAATCCTCCACGGTGGTTCTGATAGAATTTTTATCAGAGCAAAGAACTTAAAAAGTTTTGTTATTTTAAAAGATTATGATGAGATTCAATTTATCAATTATATAAAAATAGGAATATTTTTAAATAAAAGAAAACTCGGAGCACCTGAAATATATTTTTATGATTTAAAAAATAAAATAGCAATTGTTGAGGATATAGGAGATAAATCCGTTTTAAAAATTTATAAAAAGGATACGGAAAAGTTATACATAAAAATAATTGATTTTTTGATAAAGCTTCAATTTGAAGCTAAAAGGGGATTTATGAATCTGGATTTAAAAAGAAAAAAAATTTTTGATTATGATTCTTTGAGATGGGAAACAGAGTATTTTAAGAAAGAGTTTCTGATAAATTTTTTAAAAATTGATAATAAAAAATTAAAAAATATTGATAGGGATTTTGATGAACTTGCAAAAGGATGTGATAAGATTCCGAAACTCTTCATGCACAGGGATTTTCAATCAACAAATATTTTTATAAAAAATAAAAAAATAAGAATAACCGATTTTCAAACAGCCCATATCGGTCCTTTTACCTATGATTTATCATCACTTCTTGAAGACCCTTATGTAAGACTCAGTAAAAAATTAAAAGATAAATTGCTAAAATATTATTTTTACAAAATAAGAAGAAAATTTAAAGGTTTAAGTTATGATGAATTTTATAATTTCTATCTTTTAACTTCAATGCAGAGATTAATGCAGGCACTCGGTGCATATTCCTTTTTATCATTAAGGAAAAATAAAAAATGGTTTAAAAAATTTGTAAGACCGGGGTTAAAGAATTTGAAAAGTATTTTAAAGGAAGTTGAGGGATTTGAGAATATAAAAAATATAATGGAAATTCAGACTTTTTGATTACTAAATTTAATTATTTTCTCTACAAATTTAATCACAAATTCAGCATCTTCAAAAGCTCTCTTTGCATCTTTTTCTTTATAAAGTTTTTCAAAATAAAAAGAGGACTCCCTTGCTTTTGTGAGTCATATTAAAATCTTTATCTTTTAAAGCACTTTTTACATCTCTCTTAAATATTTTCTTCGCCTCTTTTATTAAATTTAAACCTTCTTTATTTGTCATATTTTAAATATTTCTCCTGGTTTCAAATCAGGTTTCAATTCCCAGTACCATTTCTGTTTATTTATCCTTACCCTCCTTGCTCCCATTTTTTTAAGTTTTCTTCTCAGTTTTTCTAAAATTTTTTTAAAGAAATCTTTTTTATCATAAATTAAAATTGAATCCTCAATCATGTCAAGATATAACCATCGGTTATTTTTTGCCTCATTTTTAGATAAAACAACAAAAGAGATAAAAAAATCCTTTTTAATTTTATCCTTTAATTCCTTCTCTGCTTCTATAAGAGGGAGAATTTGTTCATAATAACTCTCTTTTTCTTTTTCCACAATTATAAAAACATCAATATCACTCTTTCTTTTTGCCTCTTCTCGTGCCACAGAACCATAAACAGCAAAAGTGATAAGTTCATTCTTCAATTTTTTCTTCAAAATTTTGAAATACTCATAAGCAATTTCTATATGTTTCATATAAATATTTTAAAGTTTAAATATGAGCGTATTCTATATCGTCTTTCTTCAAAATAAAATCTTCCTGAAATAGTTTTTTTCATGGTTAAATCCTCCTTATGTTTTTAAAGAATTTTTCTTTACTTGACAAAATTGATTTTTGTCTTTATAATATTAAAAGGGGTGAATTATGAAATTCTATAAATTAAAAATTTTTATTATTTTTATTTTTTCATGGATTAATTTATTCGGGATTTCACTTATAGGAGAGTGGGATTACGGTTACCCCGTTTCTACTGCTATAAAAGATTCCTTTATATATGTCGGCTCAGGTTCGGGTTTTTATATATTTAAACTCAAGGATACCTCGCTTATAAGGGTGAATCAGTTTTGGATAGGACGAAATGTTATAGATGCAAGAATCACAGGGGATACGCTTTGTATTTTCACAGAAGACGGAGCAAATATTTACGATATTACAAACCCTGTTGATCCGAACCTTTTAAAAAAATGGCAACTTCCCCATATTTGCTTTAATGGATTATTCGGATTTACTTGCAGTGTTGAAGTTTACAAAGGAAGTATTGAAAAGAGAATCGTTCAAGTATTAGCCTATCGTCCAAAACTGGATTCTACTTACTGGAAGTCTCCCTTTTATCCTTATCACACTATCTCAACCTCAGGATACAAAGCATGGCAATCTTCCGCGGTTAAAGACTCTTACTTATTTATTTCTCAATCTGACACACTTCTTGTTTTTTGCCTCTCACAAGGTTTTTATTTTCCCCTCTGTTCAAAATTATGGACAGGAAAAGATATTCGGGACATGATAATAAAAGATACTTTACTTTTCGGAATCGGAAATGCCGGTTTTATTGTGTTTAATATTTCAAGACCCGAGAGTGTAAGTATTGTGTATTCAAACGACACCTTAAAAGGTGTAAATATTGAATTGACGGACACTTTACTTATCATAGGCAGGTATGGAACCGAACCACTTCGTATTATAAACATAAGTGACCTTCAAAATCCTTCTCTCATAGATACGATTTCTCCCGGTGGTTCAAGGGGACTGAGTGTTGATTTCCCTTTATTATCTTATTGTGCCGGAGGGGAAGTAAAGGTGGTGAATATCTCCGACCCTTCTGCTCCCGTAATTGCTGGTTCTTATAAAAATTTTCCCTCCCGTGAAGTGGGTGCTGTATGTCTGTATGAATCCCTTGTGTTTGCGGGTACTCAAAACGGACTATGGGTTGTTGATATAAGTGATCCTTCAAAACCTTATGAAATAGGACATGTTTCGGAGATTAGAGCACCTATTTACAGAATAAAAACAAAAGATTCCGTTGCCTTTGTTGCTTCGGATGCGGGCATTTATGCTGTAAATTTCTCAAATCCTTCTGAACCATTCATCTCGGACAGTTTACTTAAATACGGAACACGCGATCTATTTATAAAGGACTCATTTTTATATTTCACTGCATGCAATAAATTGTTTACTTCAAATATCTCTTCGCCCCAATATCTTAAAGTTATAGACTCGGTAGTTTTATCAGATTCTTTAATTACCCTTAAATATGCAGCAGGTAGACTTTATGCAATGTGTCAAAAAGATTCCGTGCCATTAGAAATTGCTGTCTTTGAAATAGACACTTCCCCTCCCGCTCGGTATATTACCACGATGAGCATACCTTATGGAAGACTTCCAGAATTCAGTGTATGGGATTCTATTTTAGTAGCTGGATTTTCTACATTTGACTTTTTATTTTGTTCTACATGTCCTTTTTTATATTATGCAATACTTTATTTTTATAATATAAGCAATCCTTTTTCGCCTGAGTCATTAACTTCTCGTGCAGTTGCTTTTCATCCTATTGAAATTTCTACCAAAGATACCCTACTGTGGATAGGAGGATACGGGATATGTGGAGTGGACTCTTCATATAAAGGCACAATTTGGGTATGGAACACCTCGGCTCCCATAAATTACTATTTTGAACCCGTGTTATATGACTCTTGTGAAGTTTCTTTACCAAACGGTTATGTCCCATGGCAATATTCAACTTACAATATTCCGCAACATGTCTTCTCTATCGCGGATTCTTTTATTGCATGGAAAAGAGAATTCGTTTTTCCTTACAGGAGATCAGCCGGTTTCCAAATTTATAAGTATGAACTCCCGGACCCGGTCAACATAAAAGAAATAGCTCCGGTTAAAATTTTTGCACCGGAGATAAAAGTGTCCACTTTATTTAAAGACGCCTTAATACTTACCATTTCTGTTTCTCAGCCTACAAAACTTTCATTTTCTTTATTTGATGTCTCGGGACGCAAAATTTTTCAATCTCCTTTTTATAAATTTGAAAAAGGACTGCATAGAAAAATCATAATGCTTCCTTCTTCTGCATCAGGTGTATATTGGTTGAAAATTCAAAATAAAGGCACATATAACTTTTATAAAGTCATCTCTATAAAACACTGATTTTAAAGATTTGACTTTTAAATTTCGGAATTAATCGCTCTTATTAAGAACCTCCAAAATTTTATTTAAATAATGATCTGTAGGAACAGCTCCTTCTATAAAATCTTTATCATTGATTACTGTTTTCGGAACACTCATCACTTCATAAGCCTCTCCGAGTTCAGGAAACTCTGCAACCTCTATCATCTCTCCCTTAATTCTGTCATTTTCAAAGGCAAATTTATGCGATAAAATAACCATCTGAGGACAGTAAGGACAGGAAGGAGTTACAAAAACCTGAAGATGAACATCTTTATCAATTTTTTTAAGTTCTTCCTTGATTTCTTCACTTAAACCGGATTCTCCTTTTGAAACCATTGAGATTGACTCAAGAAGCGAAGCAAATTCATATCCAGCAGGTATTCCGAAAAACCTTATTCCCTTATCATTTCCGTCTTTATCAAGTATAAGGATCGCGGGAACTTTATCCACATTATACTTATCCGCCTCTTCCTTTTCAATTGTGATATTTTTTATATCAAGTTCTATTTTGTCTTCGGAGAGACCGGAAACCTCTCTCAATAATTCTTCTGTCTCATTACAAAATCTGCAGTTTATTTTTTGTGTAAAAAGAAGAATTTTTACTTTGTCTTTCAGCCTCTCCTCAAAAAACCTTTTGACCTCGATTTTATCTTCCTCTCTTAAAATTCCCATGATTTTTTCTCCTTATTTTTTAAGGATTTGAACCTTATGTAAATAAGAAAATAAAAAATAACATCTTATTTCAATTTTTTCAAGTTAAAGAAAATTGCCTTTTAAATATAAAATTTTGTATCCTTTATAAATGAAAAAAAGAGTTCACTTATTCATCTCCGGCAGGGTTCAAGGTGTATTTTTCAGACTTTTCACAAAAGAAAAGGCAGATCTGTACGGAATTACCGGATGGGTCAAAAATCTTCCGGATGGCAGGGTTGAAGCAGTCGGAGAAGGAGATGAAGAAGTTTTGAAAGAGTGGATTAAAGACCTATGGCAGGGTCCCCCGCTTGCAAAGGTTGAAAATATTGAAGAAATATGGGAAGAGGCAAAAAATGAATTTGCCGACTTCATGATAAGGTATTTTTAAATGACAGTATATAAATTTTTTATAGAAGACTTAATTTATGAAAATTCAAATGAATATATTGAAATTGCAAATGAACTCGGTATAAAGGGTTTAAGAAAAATTGAAGAATACAGAATTTTGTGGATTAAAAGCAACGAGAAAAAAAATATAATTGAAAAAATTTTAAAAAGATGGATAATTGATGAAAGGGAAGAAAAAGTTGTGGATGATCCGAAAGCAAACAAACAACTGGAAATAACTTACCAATTCGGGGTAAAAGACCCGGAAGCAGAGGAAATTGAAAGAATATTCGGAGAATACGGAATAGATGTAAGAGTCAAAAGAGGGAAAAGATATTTATTTTACGGAAAAATAAATGATAAGGAAATTGATTATTTCGCAAAAAAAGCTCTTTATAACCCTACAATAGAAATAAAAGAAAAAGAGATAAAAAGTGTTTTTTTTGAATTAGAGGAAATAAGTCCGGAGCCGGAGAGCGTCAAGATAAGGAGTATGAATTTAAAAGAATTAAAAAGGTTCTCAAAGGAAAAGCATCTTTATCTTTTAACAGAGGAAATGAAAGTTATAAGGGATTATTACAGAAAACTGAACAGAGAACCGACTCTTATTGAACTTGAAACATTTGCTCAGATGTGGTCCGAACATTGTGTTCATAAAACATTCAAAGGAGAAATAATTTACGGTAATAAGAAAATATGTTTGCTGGAGGAAATAAAAAAGGCCTCTAAGAATAATAAGAAAGATTTTTGCAAAGTTTTATTTAAAGATAATGCGGGAATTTTTGAATTTGATAAGGGATTGAGTATCGCATGTAAGGTAGAAACACACAATCATCCTTCTGCACTTGAACCTTACGGAGGTGCATCAACAGGAATAGGTGGGGTTATAAGGGATATATTGGGCGCGGGTCTTTCTGCAAAACCTATTGCAAGCGTTGATATATTCTGTGTCGGTCCCCTTGATGTGAAACACGAAGAGCTACCGGAAGGTGTTTTACATCCTAAAAGAATATTAAAAGGAATTGTAAAAGGGGTTGAGGATTACGGAAACAGGATGGGAATACCGACCGTTGCAGGCGCCCTTATATTTGAAAAAGAATATCTTACAAATCCTTTGGTATATTGCGGAACAATCGGTATTATGCCCACAAAATACATAAGAAAAAAAATAAGACCCGGAAACCTGATTCTGGTTGTTGGAGGAAAAACAGGAAAGGATGGGATTCACGGAGCAACATTTTCTTCCGCAGAATTAACTGAAAGCTCCGAGGAAATACATATTTCCGCCGTACAAATCGGTGACCCTATAACGGAAAAGAAAATACTTGATGCAATTTTAGAAGCCAGAGATAAAAATCTTTTCAATTTTATAACGGATGTCGGAGGGGGAGGTTTATCTTCTGCAATAACCGAAAATGTTTATCCTTACGGAGCAGAAGTTTATCTTGATAAAGTTCCCTTAAAATATAAGGGACTTTCTCCCAGAGAAATCTGGATTTCCGAATCTCAGGAAAGGATGGTTTTGTTCACAGAAAAAGAAAACATAAATAAATTGAAAAGAATTTTTGAAAATCATGATGTTGATTTCGGTATTATCGGAGAGGTCAAAAATAATGGGAAATTAAAACTTTTTTATAAAAATAAAATATTTGGTGAAATTGATATAAAATTCATTCATAAAAAAAGACCGAATATTAAAAGAAAAATATCGTTTTTCAGGATAAGAGAAAGTAAATATGTTCCTCCCAAAATCACTCTTAAAAAATTAAAAGAGGATGCATTAAAAATTCTGGCTTCCCCGAATATAAGGTCAAGGGAAGAAATCATAAAAAGATATGACCATGAAGTTCAGGGGAGAACATTTAAAAAACCGCTTGAAGGAAGAGATTTAAAGTCACCGAATGATGGGGCTATTTTAAAACCTGTAATGGATTCGGAAAAGGCTCTCTCTATATCAGTGGGGATAACTCCCGCATATTCAAGAATTTCCCCTTTTTATCAGGCAGCAAATGCTGTTGATGAAGTTATAAGAAGTCTTGTTTCAAAGGGAACAAATCCCGATAAAATTGTTCTTCTTGATAATTTCTGTTTCGGTAACCCTGAAAATAAAAGAACCTTGGCAGAGATTGTGGATTCTGTTAGGGGTGCTGTGTACGCAGCAGAAGGATTTAAAGTTCCTTTTATATCCGGGAAGGATTCCCTTTATAACGAATATAAGGTAAAAAATAAAACATATAAAATATTACCCACATTATTGGTTACAGGACTCGGAATTATTGAGGATGAAAAATTCGTGCCTTTAAGTTACTTTAAAGAAAAACATAACCCCGTTTATTTGGTCGGAGAAACAAACATATATGAAATAGGAGGGAGTGAATATCTGAAATTAAAAAAGATTACAAAAAAAGGATTCGTTCCAAAGGTGTATCCTGAAAAGTTCGGGAAACTTTACAAAAAATTCTACAAAGCAATAAAAGAAAAACTGATAGTGTCCTCTCACGATGTGTCGCAGGGAGGAATTTTTGTTGCCTTGGCTGAAATGACATTTGCCGAGAAAAAAGGAGTTTTCATTGATCTCGGTAAGGAAAAAAGACCGGATTTATTTCTATTTTCCGAATCCGCGGGAAGGATAATATGTGAGGTTAAAAGAGAGAAAGAAAAAAGGTTTTTACAAATTTTCAAAAATTTGCCTGTTTATAAACTCGGAGAAGTGATAGAGAAAGATATGCTTATAATCAAGACAGTTTTCGGTAATTTAGAATTTTATATAGATGAATTGTACGAAAAGTTCTCAAAGTCCTGCTTTGTGCCTTAATGAATAAGAGAGCAATTGTTCTTTCTGATGCATCGTCCCCGCATACCTGGACATGGATAGACGGCTACAAGAAACTGGGCTTTAAAGTATATCTTATCTCATTTGAGGAACCTATCGAAGAAAAAATACAGATAGAGGATTTTATAAAAATTGACTCACCTTTTAAACCTTCTTTTAAAAGATATATATGGGGTGCAAGAAAGGTAAAAAATTATATTCATAAAATTTCGCCTGATATAATATTTGCACATTTTATTCCGAATTACGGTTTTTTATCTTATCTTCAAGGGAAAATTCCTTTTGTTCTTACATGCTGGGGCTCTGACCTCATAAGAGTCGCATTTAAGTCATTCCTGCATCAAAAAATATCAAAAAAGATATTCAGGAGTGCAAAGTTTATTGTTGTTGATGCTAAATTTATGAAAGAAATTATTGTTACAAAATTTAAAATAAAACCGAAAAAAATCATGATAATTCCGTTCGGTGTTAAGAAGGAAATAAGACAAAAAGGGGGAAATGTAAAGAAGAAGGAAGACAACATAATATTATTTACAAATCGTAAACTTGAAAGAATTTACAATCCTTTTGTAATAATAAATGCCCTGAGTAAAATAAAAGACGGAAACATTAAATTAATATGGATTGCAAAAGGAAATCTTGAGAGTAAGATTAAAGAGGAATCTTTCAGAAAAGGTGCATTTGATAAAATTGATTTCCTCCCTTTTCAAAAGAGGGAAAATCTATACAATTTGCTTGAAAAATCTCATATTTATATTTCTTCCTCTATATACGATGGGACGAGTGTGTCACTTCTTGAAGCAATGACATTCGGATTATTTCCTGTTGTTTCGGACATTCTGGGAAACAGAGAGTGGATTCTTGACGGAATAAACGGTTTTTTGTTTGATCCGAAAAACGAAGATGAACTTGCGGATAAAATAAAAGAAGCAATAAAAAACAGGGAGTTAAGGGATAGAGCATCAGAGATGAACAGAAATATAATAGAAAGAAAAGCAAACTGGGAATTAAATCTCGAAAAATTTTATAATAAAATTAAATTATAATGAAAAAAAACATAGGAATTTTTTTACTTCTTTTTTCTATCTATATTTTTCTCTCAATTTTGCCTTATGATCCTGACATTGGAGGAAATTTCGGTGAAATATTAAGAAACTTTTTTTACAAAAATTTCGGAAAAATTTATTCCTTTTCTTTAACTTTGCTTCTTATTTATATATCCCTTTATTTACTTATACCGAAAATCGGGATAAAGAATTTTATTGTATTCTCCCTTTACTTTATTTTACTGCCCCTTCTTTTTCTTTTTATTTTTCCCGAAATATATAAAAAAAATACTCTTCCTTTTATGTTTTATTTAAAAATAAAAAAAATTTTCGGTCCAGTGTATCCTCCTCTTACGATATTTTTGATTCTTCTTTTGCCACTTGTCTCTTATGTTAAAGGTTTCGGTAAATTAACAAAATTATTTGGAGTAAAGAAAAAACCGAAAATTCAGAAGAAAGGGGTATTAACAAACAAAGTAGAAAAAAAGAAAAGAAAAATTAAAAAAGAAAAGAAAAAAGAGAAATTTGAAGAAATTAAACTTGACAAAAATAAGTTATTTGGCATTTTTGAGACAGAAGAGATCAGAAGTGAATTCAGAAAGGATGAGTTGGAGGAAGAGGCAAGAAAAATAAAAGAAAAACTTGAGGAGTTCGGAATTAAAGGAGAGGTAAAGGAAATTCATCCGGGTCCTTTCATAACCCTCTATGAATTTGAACCAGAAAAGGGAATTCAGATAAAAAGGATAAAAAATTTATCCGAAGACCTGGCTTTGAGAATGAAGTCTTCAAGGATAAGGGTTGTTGCTCCTATTCCTGACAAGGGCACAGTCGGTATTGAGATACCGAATAAAAAAATAATTACATTAAGAATAGGAAATATTATTCATTCTAAGGATTTTCTCAGAACAAGAAATCTTGTTTTCCCCTTAGGTGTCACAACCGATGGCAAACCTTATTATGCTGACCTGACTAAAATGCCTCATTTACTCATTGCAGGTGCAACGGGAAGCGGAAAATCTGTGTGTATATCTTCTATAATTACATCAATAATTCTTAAATCAGAACCCGAAGAGGTTAGGTTTCTTCTTCTTGATCCGAAAAGGGTTGAGTTATCCAGATTTGAGGGTATCCCTTATTTACTTATAAATGTAATTGTGGATAGAAAAATAGCAATCAAGAATCTTGCCCTTGCAACCAAATGGATGGAGGAGAGGTATAAAATTCTTGCAAAAGAAGGAGTAAGAGATATTGAAAGTTATAATAAAAAGAAAAAGGAAAAGATGCCTTACATAATAGTCATCATTGATGAATTTGCTGATTTGATGTTTACCGAAAGGAATAAGATCGAATATTACATAACAAGACTTGCCCAGATGGCAAGGGCTGTCGGTATTCATTTAATTATAGCAACTCAGAGACCGTCTGTGGATGTTGTAACAGGTACAATAAAGGCAAATTTTCCCGTAAGAGTCGCATTCAGATTGCCTTCAATTACTGATTCCAGAACAATAATCGACAGTGCAGGTGCTGAAAAACTACTCGGTAGCGGAGATATGCTTTTTATCCCTCCCGGAAAAGCAGAACCCATAAGATTACACGGTCCTTTTGTGTCTGATGATGAGATATATATGTTAACAAAAGAAATTACCATTCCTTATTTTATTAAAAAATTCTATGAAATAACAGAAAAAAGAATTTCCTATGAAGATGCGGAAATGATTTTTGAAAAAGGATTCATCCCCTTTATAACCGGTCAAAGGAAAGAGGGATACGAGGAAATTAAAGAACAGATCTTTTTACTTCTTGCACAATATTTTGAAAATAAAGATGAATTCAATGAGAAGGTCGAGGAATTGAAGGAAAATTATTATAAAAAATTAGAGGATTTAAGTTTTGAGTATGAGACGGAAGAAGAATTTAAGGAAATACAACTCGAAGGAAAAAGGTTTGACCCCCTAATAAAAGAAGCTGCTGAAATAATAGTTTCAAATAAAAGAGCATCTGCAACTCTTTTACAAAGGAAATTAAATATAGGTTTTCCGAGAGCAGCAAAGATTATAGACCAACTTGAGGAACTCGGAATTATAGGACCTTCGGAGGGTTCCAAGCCGAGAAAAGTTTTGGTAGGTCTGGAGGACATAGATAAAATTTTTAAAGAATGAAAATACTTTTAACAGGAGCCAAGGGAATGTTAGGAAAGAAAATTATTGAAATGTGCAATTATGAGTTTATGTTACTTACACGGGAAAACTGCGATTTGACCGATTTTGATAAATTAAAAAATTTTTTGGATTCTATAAAAAATCTGGATGGTATTTGGCATGTAGCCGCATATACAAATGTTGAAAATGCAGAGGAAAATAAAGAGGAATGCTTTAAAGTAAACTGGATTTCAACCAAAATTCTATCCGATTTTGCAATCAAAAGAAATCTGAGAATACTTTATATAAGTACGGATTATGTGTTTGACGGAAAAAAGAAATCCCCTTATAGGGAATGGGATGAAACAAATCCTTTAAACACATACGGTAAAAGTAAACTTTTCGGAGAAAAGGAAGTATTAAGAAATCCGTTTGGACTTGTTATAAGGACATCATGGCTATACGGAGAATACAAGGAAAATTTTGTGACCAAGGTTTTGGAAAAGGCAAAAAGGGAAAAAAAGTTAAGGGTAGTATGTGACCAGTGCGGTTCCCCTACATATACCCGGGACCTTGTAAATATAATTAAACTTTTATGGGAAAATGAAGAAACAGGGATTTATCATTTTTCAAATAAAGGTGAAATCACTTGGTTTGAGTTTGCGAAAGAGATATTGAAAATAAAGAAAATTGAATGTGAAATAGAACCGATTTTGTCCGAGGAATTAAATTTAAAAGCAAAGAGACCCTTTTATTCTGTTCTTGACACATACTTAATAGAAAATAAGTTCGGGTATAGGGTCCCTTCTTGGAAAGTATCTTTAAAAGATTATCTTGAAAAAATAATTTAAATTTTCAATTTTTTTATTTTGTTATTAAACCATTTTTTAATAAATACACTTTTATTTTATTAGCCAATTTTTTACCTTTTTTGAGTATTTTTTCTGCTTCCTTTTCTGTCATTAAAACATCATGATTGTAATCAGCCGATAATCTTTTCTCAAATATATCTCTAAAATCCCTTAATATTTTTTGAGGAAATATTTCTGTTTTTATAAAGTTCTGTTCAAAAAGATTCATTACATCAGCATGACGGGTAGGAAAATTATTGATTTTTAAAATTAAAAGGACCTCTATAAGATATAAAACCGCATAAAACACCCTTGACACACATGTTTCATAATCTCCTTCCTTTAAAAGTATTTCACATGTTTTAAAATATCTTTCTGATTTCTTTAATCTGTTTTTTATTTGTGGTGAAACCTTCATTTAAAATGTTAACTTTCTTCTTTAATCTCCCCTGAACCCAATAAATAAAATAAGATACCCATCCTCACTGCAACACCGTTTGTTACCTGTTCATGAATTACACACCTTTTGTCTTTCAATACCTCATAATCCATTTCAACTCCCCAGTTTACAGGACCCGGATGCATTATAAGGGCATTTTCTTTAATTATTTTTAACCTTTCCACCGTAATACCGTAAAACCTCCTGTAATCTTCAAAAGAGGGAAGATAATTTGCTCCTCCTCTTTCCTTCTGGACCCTTAGTCCCATAACCACATCTACTTCTTTTAAAATTCCATCAATATCAGAAACAAGATAAGTTCCCAATTCCTCAAATTCATCCGGAATCAAAGGTTTAGGTCCTGCAAGAAAAACTCTTGCTCCCAATTTTAAAAGCCCGAAAATATTTGACCTTGCTACCCTTGAATGCATTATATCCCCGATTATTAAGACCTTTTTACCCGATAAATCTCTTAAATGTCTTTTCATTGTAAATATATCAAGTAATGCCTGAGTGGGATGTTCATGTGTCCCATCCCCTGCGTTTATAACACTCGCATCGGTATGCTTTGCTAAAAAATGAGGAGCACCGCTTGAGGAATGCCTTATTATAAAACAATCAACCTTCATTGCAAGTATGTTCTGAAGTGTATCGAGGGTTGATTCTCCCTTTAAAAGGGCAGAAGTGCTTGCCGAAAAATTTATAACATCCGCAGATAATCTCTTTGCAGCGAGTTCAAAAGAAAGCCGTGTTCTGGTTGAAGGTTCAAAAAATAAATTACAAACAGTCTTTCCCCTTAATGTGGGAACCTTCGGTATGGGTCTTTTTAAAATTTCAAGGAACTTCTCTCCTAAATTTAAAATATATTCAATTTCTTTTTTATTTAACTCCCTGAGCCCGAGTAAATCCTTTTTTTTCACTTAAGAAAACCTATCTTATCATGTAAAGTCAATATCAGGGGAGCAAATACCAAGGATACAATAGCCATTAGCTTTAAAAGTATATTGAGAGAGGGTCCTGCGGTATCTTTAAACGGGTCTCCGACCGTATCTCCTTCCACGGATGCCTTGTGTGCTTTTGAACCTTTGCCTCCGAAATTACCTGCTTCAATGTATTTTTTGGAATTATCCCATGCACCCCCGGCATTTGCCATGAATAAAGCGAGCGGAACACCTGTTACAAGTGAGCCTGCAAGCAACCCGCCCAAAGCCTCTTTACCGAATAAAATCCCTATGACAAGAGGAGCAATAAAGGCAACAAATCCGGGAATAATCATACTTTTAAGGGCTCCCTGAGTTGTTATATCAACGCATTTTGCATATTCGGGTTTTGCTTTTCCTTCCATTAATCCTTCTATTTCCCTGAATTGTCTTCTCACTTCTTCAACTACGAGTCCGGCTGTTTTACCCACAGCCTTTATTGTTGAAGCAGAAAAGAAAAACGGTATTACACCACCGATAAAAAGCCCAGCAACCACTTTTGCATCTAAGATGTTTAAATTCAAAGAAACTCCTGTTAAAGATTTAACAGTTTGAGAATAAGCAGCAAATAAAGCAAGTGCTGTTAATGCAGCAGAACCTATTGCAAATCCCTTTCCGATTGCAGCAGTTGTATTACCCGCGGAATCAAGGGAATCGGTTATTTTTCTTATATTCTCTCCCAAATGAGCCATCTCCGCAATTCCTCCGGCATTGTCCGCTATCGGACCATAAGCATCTACACTCACCGTCATTCCGGCAATTGAAAGCATTCCTATACCCGCAAGTGCAATTCCGAAAAATCCCGCAGATACAAATGCAATTACTATTGCTATTGCAATTAAAATAACAGGAATAACCGCACTCATCATTCCGACAGAAATTCCGCTGAGAATATTCGTTGCAACTCCCCTTGTAGCAGCTTCCGCTATTTCCTTTAATATGCTTTCCCTGATTGTGTAGTATTCGGTTAGATAACCTATTAATACACCTACCACGAGTCCTGCTAATATTGCCCAATATATATTAAGTGTGTGATAATAAAACTTAACTGCAAAAAATGAGAAAATTGCAAAAAGAATTGCGGATACAAAAGTTGCTTGCAAAAGCGACCTTGAAGCATTTTCTTTTGCGGTTCTTATTGTAAATACAGCAAGAATTGATGCAATTATACCGAGTGCAGCAAGAAAAGCAGAAAGAAAAACACCTTTTAAATCTCCGTTCGCAGCAGCAATAACCATACCGGAAAGAATTGATCCTACAAATGACTCATAAAGGTCTGCACCCATTCCAGCGCAGTCTCCTACATTATCTCCGACATTGTCTGCAATCACTGCTGCATTTCTCGGATCATCTTCGGGTATCCCTGCTTCTACTTTCCCAACCAGATCAGCCCCTACATCAGCTGCCTTTGTGTAAATTCCTCCTCCTACCCTTGCAAACAATGCAACAGACGAAGCTCCCATTGAAAATCCCGTTAAAATTGATACTACATATTTAATACTATCCGGAACATTTTTAAAAATTCCGGTATAAATTGCAAATAAAAAAGTCAACCCTATTATTCCGAGTCCCACAACTATCATCCCCATTACAGAACCACCAAAAAATGCTATCTTCAACGCCTCATTAAAACTCTTCTTTGCACCTTCTGCTGTTCTTGCATTTGCTCTTGTTGAGATATTCATTCCGAAAAAAGCAGATAAAAGGGAAAGGGTTGCTCCTGTGATGTATGCAATTGCGGTTGCTATGGAATATGGAATTCCCTTGTAAGAAAGCCCGACCAGAATTAAGGCAACTACAAATATAATAAACCAAAATATTGTTTTAAATTCTCTTGTCAGGAAAGCCATTGCACCTTCATGAATCGCATCCGAGATGTTCACCATTTCCTCTGTCCCCGGTGAATGCGATAAAACATATTTTGCCATTATAACCGAATATAAAACGGATATTATCCCTATCACAATGGAAGCAAAAATTAAATTCATCTCCTATACCTCTTTTTTATTTTTATCCGGGGCTTGAACCCTCTCTTTCCACGGATAATTGTTTATGTAATTTTCAAAGTTGTCAATGTCTCCTTCTTTTAAAAATTTATTTATTCCGTCTTCAATATAGGGAAAAACCTTTTGTTTTAAAAAATCCATTTCTTCTTTTCTGAAAACGGTTAAAACATAATCCTTTGCTTCAAAATTATAATCAAAACCTATACCTATTCTCAATCTTTTAAAATTTTCGGTCTCCAAGTAATAAACCAGAGATTCAAGACCTTTATGACCACCCGAAGACCCCTTCCTCCTGAACCTTATCGCTCCGAAAGGTAAATTGAAATCATCAAGAAAAGCAATGAAATCCTCTATTTTAAATTCAAAATTTTCCTTTATTTCACTTATAATTCTACCGTTTTCATTCATGTAAAGTGTGGGAAGAATACCTATGAAGTTTTCTTTTTCAGAATAAAAAAAATTTCCCTTACCCGGCAGAAATCTCTTATCCCTGAAAAAATAGTTTATGAAAAGATAACCCGCATTATGCCTTGTAAAAAGATATTCTTTCCCCGGGTTTCCCAGACCAAACAAAAAAAATTTTCTCACTCCTTTTTCTCTTCCTCTTCTTTTTTCTCTTCTTCTTTCTTTTCAGGAACTTCCTCAACAGGTGCCTCTTCCGTTACCGCAACCTCTACCCTCCGAGGAACAATGATAGTACAAACCGTTTCCTCCGGATTCTCCGTTATTCTGACTCCCTTAGGAAGTTTTATGTCTTTGATATGGATACTCTCACCGAGTCCGAGGTTCGAGACATCAATTTCTATGTGTCCGGGAATCTTTGAAGGTATCGTCTTTACATGAACTTCATGAATCAAGTGCTCAAGAATTCCTCCCATTTTTACTCCCTTAGGCTCTCCTTTTAATATAACAGGAACCGGAACCTCAATCTCTTCCCTGGAATGTAATATCTGAAAATCAATATGTATGGGATAACCGTAAAGAATGTCCCTTTGTATTTCTTTAATTACACTCGGTATCTTCTTGCCGTCCAATTCCAGCTCAAAGAGAACCGTTTCACCGTGTATTTCATGCCATATTTTTTCAAATTCTTTTCTGTCAACAAGAAGATGATAGTTTTTTTCTCCTGCTCCGTATAATTCAGCAGTGATAAATCCCTTTTTTCTTAACCTTCGCGATTCCCTTGTTCCGGTTTTTCCCCTTATTTTAACCGGTAATTTTATTTTTTTCATATTTCCTCCCCTTTTTATACAAAAAGTTCACTTATGGAAACTTCTTCATGGATTCTCTTTATTGCTTCGGCAAGCAAACCTGAAATATCAAGTACCTCAAGTTTTGAAAATTTCTTATGAGGTAAAATAGGAATTGTATTTGTTATTATCACTTTTTCAATCGGTGCCTCTTCAAGTAATTCCTTAGCATTTGCGGAAAAAAGCCCGTGCGTTGCACACACCCAAATTGACCCTGCTCCTTTTTCTTTTAATACCCTTGCTCCGTTTGCTACGGTTTTTCCCGTGTCTATTAAATCGTCCACAATCAATAAATTTCTTCTTTCAACCTCTCCGATTATATTCATTACCTCTGCCATATTGGGTGACGGTCTCCTTTTGTCAATGAGTGCAAGAGGGATGTTCCCCAGCCTTTTTGCAAATGCTCTTGCCCTGTTTGTGCCTCCTACATCCGGCGAAACGACAGTAAAACTTTCGGGAGGTAAATTCCCTAAGTACTCTTTGAAAACCGGAAATGCATATAAATTATCAACAGGAATATCAAAAAAGCCCTGTATCTGGTCAGAATGTAAATCACATGTCAATACCCTGTGTGCTCCCGCACTTTGTAAGAGATTTGCAACGAGTTTTGCAGAAATCGGGACTCTCGGAGCATCCTTTCTGTCCTGTCTTGCATAACCGAAATAAGGTATTACAGCGGTAATTCTTTTAGCAGATGCCCTGAGAGCTGCATCAATTAAAAGCAAAAGCTCCATCAAGTTATCCGCAGGAGGATGGGTTGATTGGACTATAAAAACATCGCATCCTCTTATATTTTCCTTTATCTGAATTCTTATTTCTCCGTCAGCAAACCTTGAGACTTCAACCTTTGTCGGCTCAACACCCAAATTTTCACATATTTTTTCCTTCAACTCCCAGGAAGACCTACCGCTTAAAATTTTTATTCTGTCCATTTAAAGCAACTCCTTAATTAAATTTTCAAAAAATTCTTCATTTCTGAATCCTATGATTTTTTTCACAATTTCTCCTTTTTTATTTACCACAAAAGTAGTAGGAATAGCAGGAATACTTCCGAACTTTCTTATAACTTCGGATGTTGCGATCACAAGAGGATAATTTATATTGTAATCTTTCGCAAATTTCTTGACTTTTTCACCTGCATTTTTTCCACGATCCACCGAAACCCCCACCACTAAAAGACCTTCTTTTTTATATTTTTTGTAAAGATTTATAAGACCGGGAATTTCAGCCCTGCACCAATGACACCATGTTGCCCAAAAATTTATTATTATAACTTTTTTACCTATATGTTTATTAAGGTCAAAAATTTTACCGTTAATTTCGGGAAGTTTGAAAGAGGGAACCCGCTCCTTAAGAGGCTCCGACCATACGATTAGCGGAATTATAAGAAAAAACAAAATTTTTCTCATTTCTCTTTTCCTTTCACATTTTCCTCAATTATATTTGATACCTTTTTAAGGAATGACTCATCATCCTTAAATCCGTCTTTATTTTTTGTCCTTATCACGAGCTTGCCCCATTCACTCCCGTTTCTGAAAATGGGAAATTGAATCTCGGAGTGAACACTCGGACTCCTTTTTTTCTTTCCGCTTTCTTTTTTCTTTATTGAATATAAAAGTTTTTCTCCCTTGTAAATGCCTATGAAAGAATAATCTTCAAAGGTATCACCTAAAAGATTTAAAATTTTCTCAATTTTATCTTTTTCATTTTCCGATAATATATTTTTTACCATTCTTAAAAAACTTTCCTGTTTTAATTTTTTCTTATAATGGGTAAGTTCCTCTTCCCATGTAATAATTGAATGATAAAATATTTTATCTCCTTCTTCAATCCCCCTTGTAATTTCACTTATATGGACATTTTCTGCTTTAAATTCCTGCAAGGCAAAATTAACTGCTGCTTCGGGATTCGAATATTCTCCGCAAGTGTATATATCAAGAGCAACATAGCCGTATTCGGGCCATGTGTGGACAGAAATATGGGATTCCGAAATCACAATGACACCCGAAACCCCTTGCGGCGGAAATCTATGAAAGGAAACAGCCCATATTTTCACATTTGCTTTTTGTGCAGCCTTTACAAGTATTTCCTGCATTTTTTCAACATTTCCGATGATTTCTGGTGCACAACCGGACGCCTCTACAATGTAATGTTCTCCTATCGGATTCATTTCTTTAAATTCAATTTATGGGGATGGAACCCTTTGATGATAAAGAGTTTAAATAATACACAAAAAAATAATGAAAAATCAAATATACTTTCGGGTTTATTTTATAATAAACTATGAAAAGCGGTATCTTATATGTAATCGCAACTCCCATAGGAAATCTGGAGGATGTTTCTTTAAGAACTCTGAGAATCTTAAAAGAAGAAATAGAAGTAATAGTATGCGAAGACACACGGAAAACTTTAAAACTTTTAAATAAGTTCGAAATCAAAGGAAAAAAACTTTTTGCCTATTTTAAAGGTCAGGAGAAAAAAAGACTTTTTTATATTATTAATCTGTTAAAGAAAGGAAAAAATGTTGCCCTTGTTTCCGAAAGCGGTACCCCATGTATCCATGACCCCGGAACACTTCTGGTCAGAAAATGTCATGAAGAAGGAATAAAAGTTGTTCCTGTTCCGGGTCCATCGGCTTTGACAGCCGCCCTTTCGGTTTCCGGATTGGATGGAGACAATTTTATTTTTTTGGGATTTCCTCCGAAAAGCAAAAAAAAGAGGGAATCCCTATGGGAGGACTTGAAAAATGAAAAAAAAACAGTTATTTTATATATATCACCCTATAAATTAAGTGAAATATTAGAAGAGTTAAGGAACAATTTAGGAGAGGAGAGAAAATATTTTTTAATCAGAGAGATAACAAAAAAATTTGAAGAATATAAATACGGAAAAATTGATGAAATAATTGAATGGGCAAAAAATAAAAAAGGAGAGTTTACACTTTTAATAGAAGGCAAAAAATGAGAGAAAAATTAAAAAATATGGTAAAGAAAATGCTTACACCGGTTTTAAATTTACTTTTGGTACTTAATGTTTCTCCGACTTTTTTAACCTTTTTGGGTTTAATTTTTTCTTTTATACCCGCCTTTTTTTATATAAAAGGCAATTTTATTTTAGGAGGTATTTTTTTGCTGATCTTCTCCCTGTTTGATACCTTGGATGGGACTCTTGCAAGAATTAAAGGAGAAGAAACGAATTTCGGAGCTTTTATAGATTCTGTAACAGATAGAATCCAGGAGGGAGTGATTTTTGTTTCCCTTATTTATTTTTACAGGGAATATTTATGGATAGTCATTGTGCTTTTTTTGTCCTTTTTATTTTCATTTTCAATTTCTTATACAAGAGCCAGGGCAGAGGGGCTGAATTTTAATATTAAAAAAGGACCCATGGAAAGACCGGAAAGAATTCTTTTTTTAAGTTTTTCCTCTTTTTTTGGAAAAAACATATTTCCTTATTTTTTAATTTTATTTCTTATCCTCGTATTTTTTACATTTTTAAGGAGAGTATTTGAAGCATACAAACTAATGAAATCAGAGGAAAAAAATAAGGGTTCAAATCCCTTTAAATAATTAAAAGGAGGAAAATATGTCAAAGGTGAGGGTCGCAATAATCGGTGTTGGAAATTGCGCATCATCACTTGTTCAGGGAGTTCATTATTACAGGAATGCAAAAGAGGATGAATTTATACCCGGGATAATGCATGTGAACCTCGGCGGATACCATATAGGGGATATAGAATTCACTTTGGGTATTGATATTGATAAAAATAAGGTAGGAAAAGACCTGGCAGAGGCAATATTTACAAAACCGAACAATACTTACAAATTCTGCGATGTTCCCAAACTCAATGTTCCTGTAGTCAGGGGTATGACCCATGACGGTTTGGGAAAATACCTTTCCCAAATAATTGAAAAAGCTCCCGGTGAAACAGCAGATATTGTGAGACTGCTTAAAGAGACAAAGACCGATGTAGTTGTGAACTTCCTTCCGGTAGGAAGTGAGGAAGCAACCAAATGGTATGTTGAACAGGTTTTAAAAGCAGGATGTGCTTTTGTAAACGGAATCCCTGTTTTTATTGCAAGAGAATCTTACTGGCAAAAAAGATTTGAGGAAGCAGGTGTACCTGTTATAGGAGACGATATAAAATCCCAGGTCGGAGCAACCATAGTGCACCGAACACTTGTTCAACTCTTTCTCGACAGGGGAGTTAAAATTGAAAGAACAAGTCAGTTAAATGTTGGTGGTAATACCGATTTTCTTAACATGCTTGAAAGAGAGAGGTTGGAGTCTAAAAAAGTTTCAAAAACAACAGCAGTAACTTCGCTTCTTCCTTATGATATAGGAGAGGAAAATGTTTATATCGGACCATCGGATTATGTTGCCTGGTTAAAGGATAGAAAATGGGCATATATGAGACTTGAAGGAAGAACTTTCGGTGATGTTCCTTTAAATATTGAATTGAAGCTTGAAGTATGGGATTCTCCGAACTCCGCGGGTGTTATGATAGATGCAATAAGATGTGCCAAACTCGCACTTGATAACGGATTAAAAGGTGCGGTGGTAGAACCTTCTGCTTATTTCATGAAATCACCCCCGAAACAAATTCCTGATTTTGAAGCAAAGAAAAAACTTGAAGCATGGATTAAGAAACATGCAAAAAAGAAAAAATAGATAAGTGGGAAGGTGGGGATTTTTTGTAACAATTGAGGGAATAGAGGGTAGCGGAAAGTCAACACTTGCAAAGGGACTTTATGAACTTTTAAAAGAAAAAGGGTTCCCGGTTCTTCTCACATGTGAACCGGGAGGGACAGGGGCGGGTGAGAAAATTCGTGAAATTTTACTTTTTTCAAAAGAAAAACTTTCTCCTTATACCGAACTTTTTTTGTTTTTGGCTTCAAGAAAAGAGCATGTTGAAAAGAAAATTTTACCTGCTTTAAGAGAAGGAAAGATCGTGATTTGCGACAGGTTTGATGATTCAACAATAGCCTATCAAGGCTTCGGAAGGGAGTTGCCTTTGAGAATATTGAAAAGGATAAATAAAATTGTAACATGCGGTCTAAAACCCAGTCTCACATTTCTTCTTGACATAGACCCTGAGGAAGGACTCAGAAGGATAGAAAGAAGGGACAGAATTGAAGAAGAAGAACTTGAATTTCATCAAAGGGTAAGAGAGGGTTTTCTTTCAATTGCAAAAAGGGCAAAGAAAAGGGTTATTGTTATTGATGCAAAAAAAGAAAAAAAAGAAATTCTTAAAATTGCCTTTGAAAAACTTTTACAAAGATTGAAAGAAAAAAGGAAATATATTTCACTTATTAAATCATTATGAGTTAAAATTTAATCTTAAAACGGAGGAAAAAAATGAAAAAAGTTTTAAGTACCGTGATACTTTTGATTATACCTTTGTTTGTACTCAAAGGCACACCCGACAAAGAACAGAGAAAACCTTCTCTTACACTTGAGCTCAAAAACTTTTCCAGAATTCTTACACTTATTCAGGAAAGATATGTTGATGAAAGTTATGAGAAAGACGAAAATCTTGCTCCTTTACTTGAAAAAACAATGGATTATCTCCTTCACCAGCTTGATCCTTATTCTGATTTAATGACCCCTGATGAGTGGAAGGAAATGGAAATTCACTCAACAGGCAGGTTCGGTGGAATAGGAATTCAAATCGGGATGAAGGACGGGGTATTAACCGTAATATCTCCTATTGAAGGTACACCCGCATATCGTGCAGGCATTCAAGCAGGAGACCAAATAATTGAAGTTGACGGAAAATCAACAAAAGGATGGTCATTACAAAAGGCAGTTAAGCATTTAAGGGGAAAACCCGGAACAAAAGTTAAAATAAAAATTAAAAGAGCCTTTATTGAAGAGCCTCTTGAATTTGAAATAACAAGAGAGATAATAAAGATAAAGGCTGTTCCTTATTACGGAATTATAGAAAACGGAATAGGTTATATTAAACTGAATGAATTTTCGCGAACAGCAAGGGAAGAAGTGATGAATGCGGTAGAAGAGCTGAAAGCAAAGGGTATGAAGAAGTTGATTTTGGACTTAAGAGGAAATCCGGGCGGACTTCTTGATGCTGCCTGTGAAATTGCTGATATTTTTCTGCCGAAAGGAAGTGAAATAGTGTCAACAAGAAGCAGAAATAAAAGATTAGAAGAAATATTCAAGGCTATTAAAACAGAAGAATACACCGAAAACATTCCTCTTATTGTGCTTGTTGATAAGGGTTCTGCTTCTGCTTCGGAAATTGTATCGGGTGCACTTCAGGATTGGGATAGGGCATTGATAATAGGTGATACAACTTTCGGAAAGGGTTCGGTGCAGAGACTCTTTCCCCTTGATGGAGGGTACAGATTGAAATTAACAACAAGTTTGTATTACTTACCCTCCGGGAGATCAATTCACAGATTTAATAAAAAAGATACATTGAATCAAGAAACAAAGAAAGAAAAAGAGGAAGTTTTTTATACCCTCAGAAAAAGAAGGGAAGTTTACGGAGGTGGAGGAGTTATACCCGACATTGTTCTAAAACCGCATGCTTATTCAAAAGAGCTCACAAAACTTGTTGCAAAGAGAAAATTCTTTGAATATGCCCTTTTATTGAAGAAAGAAGGAGTGAGAGAAATAAGAGAGGATGAGTTTGAAAAATTTATTGAATATTTGAAGCAAAAGGAAATTAACGACATTGATATGGATGAACTCCGGAAACAGAAAGATGATGTATTGTATTTCTTGAAGATTTCCTTAGGTGAAGTCTGGGAGGGAGATAAGGGAAGGTATAAAGAAGTTCTGAAGTATGACCCATGGATTAAAAAAGCGGTTTCTATTCTCAGTAAAGTAAAAAATAAAGACGATGTTTTCAAATATGAGTGAAAGAGATAAAATATGTGATAGATGCGGTAGGTTTATAGAAGAGGGAGGAGATTTTTATGAGGTAGAAATTGTGATAAAGGCAGGATTTGACGGTGTGATTAAAGAAACCGAAGATACCCTTGATAAAATTGTCCAGGATACGGAGATATACACAGAAGAAGAATTGCTCAAAATGGTTTATGATAAAAGAAAGTATATTCTGTGTGTGAGATGCAAAGAGGTGTGGCTTGCGAATCCCTTTTTAAAACCTATTTAAAAGGAGGATTTGAAAATGCTCATTGTTTTACCTTCTGAAATGAAAAAGATTGATGAAAAAGCAATAAAGGAATTCGGGATTGACGGAAGAATTTTAATGGAAAATGCGGGAAGGGGAGTCATTGATGTTCTGTTGAAAAAAGATTTTGATATCTCAAAAGTATGTGTCTTATGCGGTAAGGGTAGTAACGGAGGGGATGGTTTTGTTATTGCAAGATATCTATCCGACCTGGGTAGTGATATAAACGTTTATATATTCGGAGATCAGAATGAAATAAAAGGGGATGCTCTTTACCATTTTGAGTTGTTAGAGATGAAAAAAATTAAAATTAAAGAGCTAAACCCGAATGACCCTGAACTCAGATTTGATTTACTTACAAGTGATGTTATAATAGATGCAATTTTCGGAACGGGTTTTAAAGGTGAATTGCCCAAAGAATTAAAAATTGTTTTACCTCTTTTAAATGATAGAAGGGGTAAATTAGTTGCGGTTGATATACCTTCGGGGGTTAACGGTGAAACAGGAGAATGCGACCCTGCAACGCCTTTCTCGGATTTAACCGTTACCTTTGCTTATCCTAAACTCGGACATGTCTTATATCCGGGAAGGGAGAAGGCAGGAGAGATATATCTTGTTAATATCGGGATACCGAAGAGATACGGAGACGAAATAAAGAGAAGAATGATCTTTCCTTATGATGTTTATCCTTTCTTACCGAAGAGGGATAAGAAGGCTCATAAAGGGAAATGCGGAAGGGTTTTGATAATCGGAGGAGCAAAAGGATACGGAGGAGCGGTTTATCTGGCGGGAATGGGTGCTTATCTCGGAGGAGCCGGTCTTGTTTATATTGCCTTTCCCGAAGATTTATATTGTCCAATGGAGACAAAAATTACCGAAGCAATTAAAATTCCCTTACCTTCTCAAAAGGGGCGTCTTTATCCTAAATCACTTTTCCCTTTAAATGAAATACTTGATAAAATTGATGTAATTGCTTTCGGTCCCGGAATTCTCAGGGACGAAGACACAAAGAGTTTTGTGTTAAATTTAATGGATAAAGTGAAAGAAAAGAAGGTTCTGATAGATGCTGATGGTGTTGTTCTTCTTTCGGATGATAAAGATATTTTCAAAAAAAGGGAAGAAAGCACAATAATAACACCTCATCCGGGTGAGATGGCTATGTTTCTCGGTGATAAAAAACCCGATGAAGTTGATAAAGACAGGGTATTTATTGCGGAAAAAGTTTCTTATGATTATGATTTAATAGTTGTTTTAAAAGGAGCTCCTACCGTTATTTCTTCAATGTACGGAACATTTATATGCCCTCTCGGGAATCCCGGGATGGCAACGGGAGGTTCTGGAGATGTTTTAACGGGTCTTATTTCAGGACTATGGGCACAGGGACTGCCTCCCGAAAGAGCAGCAAGGCTCGGTGTCTTTCTGCATGCACTTGCAGGAGACCTAGCTCAAAAAGAAAAAGGCATCTATTCGCTCATTGCAACGGATATTCTTGACAAACTTCCCCTTGCCTTTAATTTTAAGTTTGAAATAAAAAAAGAAGGATTAATACAAAAATTACTGCCCCTTATTTGATCCTATTATTCATTTTTTCTCTTGTAAAAATAAATGAATATCCTTTACTTTTTTATCCGAACTTTGCTTCAAGCGATGACAGGTTTATTTATATTTCATCTTTAAACGGAATAGGTATTTTTAACAAATATAATTTCACATTTGAAAAAGGAATAATTTTTGATAAATCACCCCTCTTTGTCTTTCCCGACCCTTTTACGGGTGAAATATATGTATATTTCAAAGACGGAAATCTTTTTTCTTTTTATATGAATTCACCTCAATTTTTAACTCAAAAAGGATTTTTCCCGAATGCCCGCTCTTTTTCAATAACTCCCACTACCATTAAAATAGAAGAAAGGAATAGAATAAAAATTTATGATAAGTTTTCAATGATTGAAACACAAAAGAATGAAAATTCTCTTATATGGTGGGGAAAAAGAAGCATTATGAGTTTTAATGACCCGGAGATTTCTTTTCTTTCTCCGTTTTTTTATTATAATCAGGACGGCGAAAAAATTGATTACAAATTGATTTGTAAGGATAATGACTATTATTATGTATGCACCAAAGGTGAGGGGGTTTTTGTTTATTCCAAAAATTTCTGGAGGAAAGAGGCAGAACTTAAAATAGGTCCCTCTGTTAAGGAGGTAAGAGTAATAAGTATTCTTGAAAACGGAGAAATAATAATAGCAGGAGTGAGTAAAGGATATGAAAATGGAATTGTTATCAAAAAAGGAAAAACATGGAGAAGATTTACAAAGTATCATTTCGGAATTGATGCAAAGTTTTTTTATTCGGGCTTCTCTTATAAAAATATTTCCATTCTGGGGGGCGAGGGAAAGGTTGTAATCTATAAGGACGGAAGATTCAAAACGATTGAAATTGAAAAATGGAATTTTTTACCCGTTTCAAGTCTGAATTATGAACAGCCCTTAATTTTTGCCTCAAACAGTGATGGATTATGGGTTTTTGATATTGATGGATTTTCAAAAGAAAAACTTATTGATAAAAATTCTGTTCTATCAGTGGAAATCTCAAATCATTATATCTATGTCGGAGAAGAAAGGGGACTCTTTGTTATTGATAAAAGCAATAAAAAAATTTTTAAAGTAATTGACAAAAAACTCTATCTTGATGCTAAAATTAAAGATATAAAGAAAGACGATTCAAACAACTTTTGGGTTTTAACAGGGAAGGGACTTGTTATGATAAAGGAAAAAGATAAAAACTTTGAATTTTTTTACCCGGTGCCTTCTCTTTTTCATCCGATTTCTCTTGTTGATGGTTCAATGTTTATCCAGGGAAAGGAAATATTTATCGGAACTTATAAAAACGGCTTTATAATTTATGATATAGAAAATGACAGATGGGATCATTTTACAGGAGATGAATCAATTTTAAAAAGAACGGTTTATACCTTTAATGCAAAAGGTGATACATTGTTTGTAGGAACGGATAACGGTATTTATGAATATAAATTGAAATAATGGGAGATAAAATGGAAAGAATTGTAGCCCTTTTGATACTGATTTTTCTTTTCCCCTTTTTTTTATTTGTCATTCTTTTGATAATTTTAGAAAGTAAAGGAAGTCCCTTTTATGTTCAGGAAAGAATCGGAAAAGATAAGAGGAAATTTAAAATTTATAAATTCAGGTCAATGTTTGTGAACTCGGATAAAAGGCTTGAAGAATATTTTAAAACAAATCCGATGGCAAAAGAAGAATGGGAAAAATACAGAAAATTGAAAACTTATGACCCGAGAATTACCAAAGTCGGGAAATGGCTGAGAGCATACAGTTTGGATGAGCTTCCTCAATTGATAAATATTTTAAAAGGTGAAATGAGTTTTGTGGGCCCGAGACCCTATGTACCCGAAGAAGTAAAAAGGTTTTCAAAGGAGAATGAAATAATATTTAAAGTGAAACCGGGATTAACAGGACCGTGGCAAACAGGTGGAAGGAATAAATTAAGTTTTGAAGAAAGATTAAAAATAGAAACACAATATGTGAAAAAAAAGACACTTAAAGAAGATATTAAAATTCTCTTAAAAACATTTCCCTGTGTTTTAAAAAAGGATGGTGCTTTTTAAAAATATTTATGAGAATCGGTAAATATGAGATTATTTCGGAAATTAAAAAAACGGGATACACCCATGTTTTTAAAGCATATCATAGAGAACTTAAAAGACATTCCCTCTTAAAGTCAATATTAAAAAATTATCCTGAAGATTTAATAAAAAGGTTCAAAGAAGAAGCCAAGGTGCTTGCAGAAGTGGAGCATCCGGATGTTGTAAAAATATATGAAATTTTTGAAAAAGATAATAAGATATTTATTTCTCTTGAATGGATTGATGGCTATGACCTCTCAAGATTAATTGAAATATGCGGTAAAATACCACCTGATATTGCTACTTACATTATCTATAAAGTTCTCGGAATCTTAGAGTATGTACATAATAAAGGTATTATTCACAGAGATATAAAGCCTTCAAATATTCTTATTTCAAAAGACGGTTTTATAAAACTTACAGATTTCGGAATAGCAAAAAAAGAGGACTCTCCTGACTTAACCCAGCCGGGTGTTGTTATCGGGACACCCTATTATATGTCACCCGAACAGATAAAAGGGAAAGAACTTTCCCCTTCTTCTGATATTTTCTCCTTGGGTTGTGCCTTTTATGAAATGTTGACAGGTAAAAAAGCATTCCAGGGTAATGATACAACCGAGATTCTCTTAAAGATCGAAAAAGAAAATCCGGATTATTCCAGAAAAACACTTAAAGGAATTAATAAAAAATTGAAAAAAATATTGAAAAAATCCCTTTCAAAAAACATAAAAAAGAGATATAAAAACGCAAGGGAATTCAAGAATGACATTCTTAAATATCTTGGTGAAAAAAAGATTTTAAAATTGGAAGAAGATTTTAAAAATTTTATAAATAAAAAAATTTCAATCCTTGAAACCCAGACATTGGTAGGTGATTTCAAGAAAGAAGGAAAAAAATTTAGACTTATAAAAAAGGTCATATTTATTACACCGTTTATTCTTCTCTTACTTATCTGGCTTTCATTTAAGGCTTATGTCAATTTCTTTTTCCCTTCCCTTGACATACGAATTCCTTTTAAGGTTACCTCTTTAAAAATAAATGAGAAATTTTACCCTGTTCCTTTTAAGGGAAGAATAAAGCCCGGAGTCAACAAAATAGAAATCATTGCCCCCTTTTATGTTTACAAAGGAATTTTAAATTTAAAACCCCGTCAAAATAAAAAAATTATAATTCCTTATAATGAAAAAGACAGTTTGATTTTCCATTTTAGGGGTAAAGGGGCTGTTTATGTAAATCATAAAAAAATAGGAGAAGATTCCGTTGATTATAGATTAAAACCTGCGGTTTCCTATCTTTTTGAGGTGATAAAAGACAAGGATACAGTGTTTAAATATTTTTTACCGGATGTTAAAAAAGATGTTATATGGTTTCAAATGCTCTGGTAATTTTTTATCACAAAAAAAACAAATTCAGTTTTAATGCCCTTTTAGGTTCAATTGAAAAAAATGAAAAAATTTTAAAAAATTTTAAATTTTACTTTTTTAAAAATATAAAAAGTCTTTTAAACTCTCTTGATGAAATAACCGAAAGACATGAAAGAATTATTGTCTGTTTTTCTCTTTTAACTCCTCAGATTTTTGAGATTGAAGAAATAATCGTTTTTTTAAAGAAAAAATATAAAAACAATCTCATTTTAATAGCAGGTGGTTCTCATCCCACAGGCTTACCAAAGGAGACTCTTGATATGGGTTTTGATTATGTTTTCAGATATGAAGCAGAGCAAAGTTTTCCTGAATTTTTGTTGAAAATAATTGACAGAGATGATATAAATATGGTTAAGGGTATTTTTTATAAAAAAGAAAACGGATATGTATTTACAGGAAAGCCTGATTTTGTTGAGATAGACAAATTTCCTCCTTTTTCACAGAAATTTTATAAATTCGGACCCATAGAAATAACCAGGGGTTGTCCTTTTGTTTGTTATTATTGTCAGACACCGCATATTTTCGGAGTAAAACCCAGACACAGGAGCATTGAAAGTGTATTGAAATATGTTGAAATTTTAAAAAAATACCGAAAAACGGACATAAGGTTTATTACTCCGAGTGCTCTGGGATACGGTTCAGAAGACGGAAAAAAATTAAATTTAGAAGCAGTGTATAATTTATTGAAAGGAATCAGAAATATTTTAAAGGATGAAGGGAGGATATTTTTCGGTAGTTTTCCTTCGGAGGTAAGACCCGAGCATATAAATGAAGAATCAATAAGAATTTTAAAAAAATTTGTTAATAACAAAAATATTGTGATAGGAGCGCAGACGGGCAGTGATTCACTTTTAAAAAAGATAAACAGAGGACATACTGTTCAGGACATCAGAAATGCGGTTAAAATTGCGAAAAAAGCTGGATTTGAGGTAAATGTAGATTTTATATTCGGTCTTCCTTATGAGACAGAGGAAGATATTGAATTAAGTATAGAATTAATGAAAGAATTGATTGAAATGGGTGTAAGGATACATGCTCATACTTTTATGCCTTTGCCTCAGACCCCTTTTTTTGATAAAAATCCGGAAAAGGTAACAGGCAATTTATGAAAATTCATAGGAAGATACATTCCGAAAGGTATAATTTTCGGTGCTTGGAGTAGACAGGAAAAAATTGCAGAAATTATCAAGAAGAAATTCGGAAAATGAGTGAAATTGTTGCATTGTGATTATCACACGATTAAATTTTTGCGGGACAAACTGAAAAATGGGTTATTGTGCGGAATAACTTTTTAATTTAAACGGCAAACACGGGGTAATGCTTAAAGTATAAAAACTAAAAATGAATTTTTCAGAAAAATAAACAAACCTACCGAACATTAATTTACTTTATTACTTTAAAATTATTACCTTTATTTTCAAATCATTTTTAAATTTTACAAAATATTCTCCTCTTCTTAATCTTTTAACCTTTCTGCCTGTCGGAGTATAAATGGAAACATTTTTATTTTTTAAATCAATGGCTGAAATGAATGTCGGGATGAAAAATGTATATCCTTTGTAAAATATTTCTACAGGTCCTAAGAAGCATACGATGTTGTTTCCTGAATAACCTTTTACTTTGTAAGAGTATAAGGTATTAGGTTTCACCTCCTTATCCAAGAAACTATTTTCCTTAACCCTTATTTTTTTGACCAATCTCCCGTTCTCTTTTTTTTCAATTTCCCATTCATTTATACTCTTGTAAGTCCTAAAGAGAAGCAATATTCCTTTTTCTGTTTGTTTAGCAATGATAAATTCCTCTTTCTCACCCAGTGAACTTAAAGTGTATGCAGCTCTCACATCGTAATCCAGACCGTAAGTGGTATCTGTCCAGCTGACAACTATTCTTGCACTTCCCGGACCGGGAGGATCTTTCCACCATATTGCATTAATTTGCCCCCAATTGGAAAATAAGACCGTATTGCTATCCGATGCATTCTCGGCTGTACCTTCTGGAAGATAAAAGGTGCTGAGATTATTATAATCAGAAATAGTCACCACTGCATACCCATCTTTATAATAGGCAACCAATACATTTCCGTATACATCATTACCGGGGTACCCCCATCCCATGAAGATAGCATAAGGGATTCTTTCATCCGCAGTTGTGTAAGCCGGTGCATATTGGAATGTCCATGTGGCACCTTGATCATAAGAATAAGATGACAGAACGTCATGATCAGAGGCAGAATACTCTCTTTGAAAAACAACCAACACACTTCCTCCGCCGTGAGAAGATGCAATGGATGCCTGATAACACGGATAATTTGCAGTAGAACCCTCATCATAAACAATTGTCTCGGTCCAAGTATTTCCGAAATCCGTAGATTTTGCTACAACTATTTTGTTCCTGTTTGCCCAATCATCTCCGTAACTGTAAGATGCATATACAACTCCTTCAGAATTTGTAATATAAGGTTGAGCTCTCACCGAAATATCGGTCAGTGCTTCTCCAAAGCTCGTATGTATATCCCATGTTCTTCCATGGTCCGTTGAGGTTCTCAAATGTATTGACATATCATCTCCGTACCTTGAAATAATTCCTTCGGGTTCATGGTATACTACATAATAATAATTTGCTGTACCGTATTGATATTCAGCGGTTACCCAGGGTGAAAGGTCATTCTCAGAGTCATTGTCAATAGTATCTGCAGTTGTTATCCAACCTACTCCCGGATCGTATAATCCCACATAAATATCAGCATCCAGTCCTGAAATTGTGAAATCTGCGGTATAAGCGACTATTAAGCGATTATTATACCCTATATCACAGGCAAGGGACGGATCAGCAAAGTCCCATTGACTCGAAGTTTCGTAAAGTCCGGCATACCAATTCCAGCTTACAGCCCCGTTTGTTGAGTAATAAATATCAAGCCATGTTGTATCGGATTTCGGTCCTCTCACCAATGCAATATATAAATTACCGCTGCTATCAATCGTGATTGAAGGAACCTGTTCCGGTAATGTGGAATATGCTACTAATACATCGGAAGACCAGCCGACGCCACCTTCAACATTCAGGCGTGAATAAGGGGGAACCGAGGAAACAAATACTTGTAAAGGCTCCTTTAGGACAACAGGATTTTTCTTCAGGGCTGCTGCTTCGAGTTCGGCGAGATTAATTTCAAGTTTATAAGCAAGAAGCACATTCTCAGGATTTTTCTTTAATCTTTCAAAAAGATCTTTAACATAATCCGATCTTGAAAAATACTTTATTTTTTTACCTTTTATTATTTCTTCAGATTTTCCGGTCGGCGGGAAATATTCAAACACATCTTGGACTCTTCTCTCAAACTCTTTCAGTTTTTTCATCTTTTCGGAACAGGAAAGAGAAATCCAGATTTTTTTGAATTTTTCATAACCCGGTCCCTCACCCTCAAAATACACGCGCTTTTCATTACCTTTATATTTGAACACGCTTAATATTACTAATAAAACCATCCATTTCATAACATCTCCTCCGTTTTCAAACCAAAAAATTATAAATTAAATTTTCAAATTTGTCAAGTCCGCGATTTTATTCAAAAATAATTTACCCGAAATTGGTTGGTTTCTTCAAAAATGGGGGTAATGAAAAAGGGGGGCCTCCCGGGGTAAAATACAGGTTTAAAAAGGAGGGAACCCCTATGGTAACACAATTTCCTTCTTTTATTTTAACTTACAGTGAGCGAATGAAGTTAATAAAGTATAATGCGGATTTATACAGGAAAAGCAAGAAGAAGGAAAAAAAGAAATTCTGGATGAAATTTCAAGGATTACGGGTTTAAACAGGAAGTATGTTTCATATCTTTTGAGGAAGGCGGGAAAGGAAGTTCAAGTGAGGGTTCTTTGAAGGTGAGAGGGGATCCTGAGGTTAATAAGTTTGGAGCCTCCCTTGATTAGTGTGTAATTTTATATTCAAATTTTCTGTTGTGGAGACCCTATTTCAAAAGTTATTGAAAATCAATAACTTACAAAATCAAATGTCAAATACGGGTATAAATAATCAAACTTGCATTTTTTATTTTTTGATGGTATTATATAATGCAAACCCGAATCAGGCGGACAAAA
>JAJRUZ010000010.1 GCA_024277525.1 Caldifarciminota bacterium
CCTGTTTCCCAGATTATCAATTGCCTTTACCCTTAAAACCCTTATACCTTCCTCGGTAATAGCGAAAGAACCGGAATAAGCCGAATAAATTGTATCATCTATTGCGTATGAAAGTTCTTTCAGTCCCGAACCCGAATCATAGGCAGATAAAGAAATCAACGTGGTATCCGAAATATAGGTTATTAAAGAATCGTATCTCGGCTGATTGATTGTAATTGTTATCTCAGGAGGAATATCGTCCACAAATATAATCGTATCCTTCCATTTCTCATAATTCCCTGCCTTATCAACCGCCCTGTAGTATAAAATATGTGAATCAGCAAGTGTTATATTAAAGCCACCCGTATAAACAATTTTATTCAAAGTATCATCTACTGCATAAAAAATCGTATCAACACCTGAAAAATCGTCTTCCGAACTTAATTCAAATAATGTATTTGATTTCACATATAGAGGTTTATTTCCGTATTTCGGTTCATGCACAATAAGAGTTGTAACAGGCGGAGTTGTGTCTCCTTCAATTATAAGAAACGAGCTTGCTATTCCTTTCCTTACTGTGTTGACCTCGGCGGTCATTATCAACATATAAGTATCAGGTGGAACGCCTGAACTTGATACAACTTGTGAATTTTTATATAAGGAATCAACAGAAAGATTTAAAATTTCTGAATAAACAAAGAATCTATCATTATTTTCCGGATTTATCAAATAAAAGGTGAGTGTGAGATTTTGTAAATCAACATTCCCCATATTTCTGACAAAATAATTTAATACAAAGTTATCATTCACAAATATTTGATTCGGTTCTGCTGAAACATTACCTGCAAGTTGAATATTGTATCCTGAGGAAGGAAGTATTTTAAAACCTGTTGTATCCGTTGATAAAACAATGCTGTCCATAGTGATTACTTTTGAAACGGCAAAATACTTACCGGGTGAATAGGTGGATGTATTCCATTTATGGGTAAACTCCATTTCCTGTCCTTGAAGGAGTAGGGGAATATCATCCGTGAAGTTATTTATTAAATCTCCTGCGTTATCCCTTATCTCTGTTATACATACGATGTTTTCAATAGACGAATTTGCGGATTGATTCGTTATATTCACATTGATATTAACATCCTCATTCGCCTGATATTCAATTTTATCTATGGCTATCTTTGTAATAACATTTGTATCAGGTAAAATCTCAATTTCTGTTTCTGCTGTTTTTATGACTGTGTTATCTTCTTTAATCATGATTTTTAATTTATACTTCCCGGGTAAAATGTCTTCGGTATTCCAGATAAAGTTAAAGCTCATTGAATCTTCTGTTTTGAGACAGTAAAAGGGTTTATTTATCAACAAAGAAGGATAATAAGGTATTCCTTCGGCTGTGTATCCTATCCCTTTTTTATATTTTAATTTTATATTGAGAGTTTCTGGACCGGCAAATGTTCCGTCTCCATTACCTTTATAAAAAAGAAAGTATCTGGTGGAGACTATAATGTCGCAGTTGCCATCAAAATCAAAATCAGTTGTAATGATGTTACGAGTATATAGTTTACCAAGCTTAATATAGCTCATTTCTTCAAATGTTCCGTCGCCTTTTCCTTTAAATATTTTTAGCTTCGAAGGATAAGTCTCAAAGGCAAAAATTACAAGATCAGCAAATCCGTCATTATCAAAATCTCCTGCAGATATTTCCTTATATTTTAGATATCTCTCAGGAAAGGGAGTAGCAGTATAATTTTTAAAATTTCCTTCTTTATTTCCCCAATATACTTTTATAAATTGTTGTCCATAAGGTGCAGGTCCTTCAACGGTGATTAAATCGCTAAATCCATCGTTATTTACATCTGCTGCATAAAGCCCTAATATAATCTCTTTGTAGTGCTTTTTAAAGATTATTCTTTTAAATCTATTTCGTTTATTAATGAATAAAAACAAGTATGCTTGCTTAAGAGGGGGAAGGGGTGGAAGTTGTCCAGTGAACAGAGGTTCGCCTCCGGTCGCAATAGCAAAATCAAAAAAGCCATCTCCGTTAAAATCTCCTATGGTTGCACTTTTGATATATTCTTTCATCAATAAAGACAATTCATCTACTGACCAAAATTTGGGTCCTGGAATAAAAATATTATTGTTTCCGGTTTCTAAATATAATCTACCGTTCAGATTTTCTTGTTTAACTTCTTTAAAAGCGGGCTCTAACACAGACGCAAATATTCTATTGCCTACAAATATAGCTCTTTGCTGAATGGATGTAGAAGCAAAAGACCTGTTTGAAATATTTTTTAATTTTCTGATATAAAAAACTTTACACTTTTGAAAACGCCCCGCCCCTGTTATTATTGTTCTAACATGTTCTCCTAACCAAAATCCAACTGCAGGATGAGTAAAGGACATAAATTTATTCAGTTTTCCTATATATAAAGAATCAAGTTTCAAATAATCTACCATGGGATAAAAATAAATATGGTTTTTCCAATCCATCAATGCTATCCCTTCTCTTGGAAGCAAAAATGTTGTATCACATTCAACAGAGTCTCTCAATATTGCAAAATAAAGTCCTACATATTTTAATTCTGTTTCATTTACTAATCCTTTTATCTTTAATGCAATTCCCCATAAAGAATCGCTTATTCTATAAATTCTATGCCTAATTTCCCGTTTCAAAAATCCCTCTTTCGAAAACTCAACTACTTTTAATGATTTCGGATCAAATTCACCTTCCCCACCTGCGTCAGCAATTAGCTTATTAAAATTGAGACGAAACTTCACAAGAGGGTCCCTTGTAATTCCTTTTCTTGTTTTTATTTCAACCGGTATAAAATATGTCCTTCCTTTATAAGCAGGTATAAGTGTATCAATTTCAAACTCTTTTATTTTTTCTACAATATTTCCTTTTGTATCCTCTAAAATAATCTCTGCTTCACCAATCAGGGTTTTAAATCCGTTATTTTTAATGAAACCTTCAATATTAACATCACTATTTGCAGAATATCTATATCTATCAGTTTTTATTAAAATTTCAACAGGCACATCCAAAATATATGCTTTTACAATCTTTTCATTATTTATTTCATCTTTTTCTTTTATCAGATTCGCAGGATCTACTCTTACCTTTATAATGTTCTCTCCCACATATTTCGGATAAAACGAAATTTCAATCATTTTTGACTCCATAAATCCGATATAGGAAATTATAGTATCTTTTATTAAACTTCCATCCGAGTAAAATACAACATTCACATCTTTTGCCTCTTTCCCGTAATTAAGAATTGTTGCTTTTACAACGAGTTTATGTCCGATTCGTACCGTATCCCTAGGTATTTCTATTGACTCTATCATTAGGTCGGGCAGTTGCGTTTCAATTACATTAATAGCAATTTCGTCAGAATTATTATCCTCACTCACTTCATTAATATCATCTTCAGGGTCACATATCACCTTTAGTTTTATTACCCCGGGTTTGTCAGGTCTGTAATAAAATTCAACGGTCCTTTCTTCATTTGCTTTCAAATTTTTAATCTTTTCGCTCTTCAAAAGTATTGAATCACTCTCATAAAACACAACATCAAATTCATCAACATCCCTTTTTCCGTAATTTGAAATCTTTGCCTTAATAATATACTGACTTCCCATTTCTATTGCAGTATCTGATGGTATTGATAAAGAAACAGAAATATCGGGTAAATCAAGGTTTCTTTCCTCTGCAAGCCATTTGATAACATTTACAGCAAAAATTTCATTATCTCCTTTGAAGATGCGATAGTTTACTTCACCAAGCCAAATGTCTTTTCCTGCATTATCAAAGGTATTTAAGTCTGATAAAGCAATGACTCTTCCTTTTCCTGTCAGACTATTTTTATGCATGTAATCTTCTCCAAGAGCAATCATCAGGGCAAATGTATCAGGCCACATACCTGTATCAGGCTTGGCTATTATAAAGGCATTATTCGGATAGGAATAAATAAGGTTTGTCCAGTTTGTATAAATGATATTAACATCTTTCGTAAGTGTGGAATGTTGATTAATATGTAAAGAATCAAGAAAACCGAGAAACCACCTGTTTGCTTCATGTTTTGCAGGAGTGTTACCCGCGGTTAATCCCTTTTGTAACCATCGAACCCCGAATCGCTCGGCTATAGGTTCTAATCTCATACCGTACCAAGTATGATCCCCTATTAAAAGAAGTCCTCCACCTGATTTTACAAAATTTTCTAATGCATCTATTTCTTTTTCTGTAAAGGGAATAACAGGTTCAATTTCTTTTCCCCATTTTATCAAAGTTTGGGCAGGTATAATAAGAACATCTACTCCTGACAAATTCAAATCAGAAAATTTCTCTCCAGGTGGCAATGTTACAACTTCAAAACCTGAATCTTTCAATATTTTACTCCATATTGCGTATCCTCCGCTCGAATTCGGCTCCCAATGAGATGAAATATGCGAAGAATCAGCAGTATAGACAGGTAAATGACTGTCATCAAACATAACAATTTTTGCACCTCTTCTGAAAACATGAATTCCTTTAAAAGCGACATTATTCCAAGGCTTATAATCCAGATTACCCTCTTTTACAAATGTCTTCACAAAGATTTTATAAAAACCTGCAGTATCTTTACCCCATTTTAAAGTAATAATTCTGCTTTCACCTGCAGGAATATCAAGATAACCTGATACAAGCAACTTTCCCCCTGAATCAGGATTTCCATCATAAAGACATATCAAAGAATTATCCGCATCTTCAATTCCGAAATTGTAAACTTTCACAGTAGTTATAACCGTGTCTCCCTCCCTCGGATACAAAGGAGTATGATAAATGCCATCGTTATAAACAGCAAGATCAATCGCAGAAGGAATCACTTTCACAGTATCAGAGGGCTTACTCTCATTACCACTCTGATCAACCGCTATCACGAAATACTCATATTCTTTTAAATTAACAAGTCCTGTATCAACATAAAAAGTATCAGGGTATAACGAATCAGGATTTAAGAGAACCCCATCCCTGAAAATCCTATAACCTTCAAAGTCAACTTCTTTATTTTTCCTCCAGTAAAGTTTTACTTTATTGGGAAAAGGATAAGCAATAAGTCCCTCGGGTCTTGCAGGGGGAATTGTATCTATTATCTCAACATAAACAACCGAAGATTTGCTCTCATTATTATACTTATCAACAGCAGAAACCTCTATTTTATGAATCCCTGCTTTATAAATTTTACCTTTAAATACCGTTTTCTTAGTTGTTACCCTTGGATGAAAATATCTCCTTATCTCCCATCCTCTCCTTTTTCCACTCCAATCCGTAATAAAATAAAATTCAGGATATCCCTCCGTATACATCTCCTGAGTAACAAAATTCCCCTTATTACCTGTAAATGATAAAAGAAGCCTATTGTTGCTTTTATCATTGACAAACAAAATATCTCTGTTTTTCTCTATATCAAATCTTGAGAATTCCAAAGACAATACCTTAATTGAATATGTCAAATCCCATTTGCTTATATACCTTTTCATATTTAGAAAATTATCATAATATTCATTCTCGGGATTACTTTTTAAATTAATCTCTATTGTATCCATTAAACATTTTTCCCATGCTTTTTCATCAAGGTATACCCTGTAACCTCCCAGATCCGACTCTGTATTCGGTTCCCACTTTAAAACCACATCAAAACCACTTACTTCTGCTGTTAACCCACGAGGAGTTAAAGGAGAAACATAATCTCCGAGAACAATACTTACTTCATTAGAAAAATTACTCTCCAAAATGCTATCACTTACACTCCTTACAGCATAAACCCATTTACCTCTACCAAGAAAAGAATCAACAAAAACCGTATCTTTTAAACAATTTGTCTCATAAATATAAACTTCCCTCAACCTAAAACCCGTAGGCATCCTGATCAATTCAACCCTTATCTTAGATGTTCTTTTAAAAGGTCTTAAATAATGAATATAAGTTCCCCCTCCACCGCTTTTCACACTATCAACAATTATCCAGTCTTCATTTTCCCATATTTTCAAATAATAATCAAGACAATAAGAATAACTTGTATCAAACCTCAAAGCCACAACCATTATATCCTTCTCATTAGAAAAAGAATCCTGCCACCAGGCAGGCACAGAATCCTTATGAACCGCCCACCCTGTCCATAAATTTCTGTCAACTGCTTTTTCAGGAGAATAATAATAAGAATAAAAACTCGATGCAGAAACTTCCCCTTCACACGCAATATCCCTCGGTAAATTAACCAATACACCGTTCCTGTAAACCCTGTATCCGTAAACATCACAATCCAAAGGCTTTTTCCATGTAAGCTTTATGGTCATTGTATCAATTTGTTCAATCTTTAAGCTTTCGGGAGAACATAAAGTAGGCAAGGATATCCTAAGTGTCTTCATTGCAATATTATTATCTTCCCTTTTCTCCTCTATTAAATTTTGAGGGTCAAGGGATACATATATATCCTCATACGCATTAAACATATTTGCAGGAAAGGTATCATAAACGAATATTGTATCAAGCCTTCCTATGGATAATGTCTTTTCTTTTATGATTTCACCACCTCCTACGGGATTACCTTTTGTAATCCTGTAAATAAACTCTGGGACTTCCTTATTCATCAGATTATAAATTTTAACTTTCATAACCACATTCCCTTCATATGAAGGATTCTCCGGAATAAATTCTATATCCTCACCAGAAATCGCAAGGTCAGGATACTGCGCGGGTAAAACAGTTATAACCTGATGATAAACATTGTTATTCTCAAACACCTCTTTTACAGTATCCTCGGCATCTACAACCACGTAAATATTGTTCAATCCTTCAAGCCCCAAGGTATTCCATTTAACTCTCACCTCCGTAGACTCTCCTGCATATATAAATCCGCGTTCGGTTTCTCCGATTAATTCTCCTCCTTGCCCCGGATCTCCATAATAAAATCTTATTTTATACATCGGAATCCATATATCTGTTTCTCCCCTATAAGGATACGTTCCTATATTTTTAATCCATACACATAAAAAGCCCTGTTCTCCATCATTAAGCTCTCTTATAGCAGAATTTTTTGCTCTTGTGAATATCTTAACAGGAACAAAATCAGGTAATCTTTTAACTTCAAGTATTGCATAACTTCTGTTATTAACTTCATCTGTCTCCTCTATCTCATTATCAGGGTCAGCCCAAACATAAATGTAATTGTTTCCTCCCTGATATAATAAATACCAATCAAAGAAAAAGATTTCAGAAGAAAAACCTCTTATACTGTCAATTATTGTCTCATAAATCAAATCCCCTATTGTATCAGCATTCCCGTCATAAATCCTTACTTTTACATTTTTTGCCGTCTTCTCCCTTAAATTGTAAACAACAACCCCTATGCTTACGGTATCTCCGTCATCAGGATTTTTCTCTGAAAAACTTATTCCATAAGAAAATACCGCAAGGTCAATCCTGTTTGTTATTGAAACCGTGTCAGAAGTTATGTTATTTGTTTCATCAAGTTCCTTTATTTGATTATCAGGGTCAACTATTGCGTAAATTTCGTAGTCTCCTTGAGGTAGAGAATCTCTCACCTGCGCAACAGCCCAACTGCCCGAAGGTATATCAGGTATTACATACTCCCCTATCAGCCTTCCTGTCTGAGGATTTCCTTCATAGAATCTTACCGGTATGTCCCTTAATAATGTCCCGCTCCAATTCCAGACAATAACAGAAATTGTAAAATATTTATCAGGTGCAGGATATAAAGGATTAAAACTTAAATTTGAAATCTCAAGGTCATATCCGCCTATTACCCGAATTGAAATGGATTTTTTATTATCTTCCTCATTTGTCTCCGAAATTTGAGAATCAGGATCCGCAAAAGCATATATCGTATGTAAACCGGGCTTTCCCTCTGTATAAAACTTTACGGAAACAGTATCCTCTTTAAAAGGTTTTAATGAATCAATAATCGCTTCACCTATAATTATGTTTGAATCAGGTATCCCATCATAGAAACGAATAATCAAATTCTTCGCAA
>JAJRUZ010000001.1 GCA_024277525.1 Caldifarciminota bacterium
CTATACAAAATAAAACCAGGCACAACTGAAGACACTGTTTATGAAACAAGGCTTGAGGGCTTGGTTTATGATACTACTGATTTTGGTTGGGATCCTGTAACATTAACATCAAGACCTTATTTTGGAGATGCTTATGTTTGGAATTTTAGAGCCACAGGTTGGCAATACGGTCAATACGACACCCTCTACTTTCCAGACACTGTTTATACTATAGCAAGTGGCACTGGAATTGCTGATGAATATTCAAGCTTTATAGCAATGCCTTTATACAGCAATAATGCCATAAAATTAAAGCTCAATGTTAAAAAGCAAAAACTTAAAGAAGCAAGATTGGAGAAATTGGTAAGGAGTGGGGATGGAAATAATAAAAGTGAATTATATAGATATTTAACAAGTTTTTATGAAAACGGAAGCCATAGCTATATAGATAAAAAACCAAGAAATGGTTTAAATAGATATAGAGCAATAATTGAATATATAAAAAATAATGAGTTAAAAGCAGATACTATAAAAGCAGAAATTTACTATAGGCAAATGCCATTAAAGATTTTTAATGTTAAAGATGGCTTTATTGTTAAGGGAATGCCAAGAGAAAAAATAGTTATTTATGATGTTGCTGGAAGGAGGTTGTTTAAGGGAAGGGTTTATGGAGATGGGAAGTTAAGAGTTAAGGCAAGGAAAGGGGTTTATTTTATTAAGAGTAAAGGTAGGGTTTTGAAGGGTGTGAGGTTTTGACAAATAGGGGTAGGAGGGTTTTCGGGCAGTCTGCAGGCACTGTTTTAAAGTTCAAGTTCATAAGAGGGGATAAGGATTATATTTTTTTCTTCCGCATATTTTTTGATTTCGGGTGTGAATATGTAGGAAATTATTACTTTTATTGACTTTTCGGAAATCTTATTGCATTTTTTGATAAATTTATCAATTATTCTTTTTGATACTTTTGATTTTGCTTCTCCTATGATTGTGTATTCTTTTCCTTCTTTTTTTCCCTTTCCGTAGATATTCACCTCAATGTATTCTCCGTCAATGACAAGATAATCCCTTTTGAGTTTCCCCATAACCTCTATTTTGTGATTTTCTTTAAGAACTTTCGGTAGTGATTTTATTGCCCTGTCCTCAAGCACATATCCGAAGGCATGGGAAAGACCCCCGAGTTGCTCCCTTGTTTTTTTGTGTTCTTCCACAAGCTTAAAATGGGATTCCGCTATTTTTCTTACTTCCGCTGAAAGTTTCTCTACCTCCCGGGAGAGCTTGTTAACCCTTTCTTCCGTTCTTTTCTGAGCTTCGGCAAGTTCATTAACCCTTTGCGTGAGCTCATTGAGTCTCTGTGCAAGAGTATCAACCCTTTCTTCCGTTCTTTTCTGAGCCTCAGCAAGTTCATTCACCCTTTGCTCTGTTCTTTTCTGAGCTTCCGCAAGTTCATTTATTGCTTTCCACACATTTTTTATTTCTTCTTTTATCTCTCCGAGTTCCCTGCGGATTATGTCCTCTTTTACTATCTGGAGTGCTTCATAAATGGGAAGCCTTATTTCTTTTGGAAGTTGATTTACCACTTCTTCAAGTGTTTTCATCATAATAATTTTAATGTAAAAAATTCCTTTTTTCAACTTCCTTATTTTGAAAATATATACATTCAAACTGAATTAAATAATGTTTCACGTGAAACATTGAAAAAGATTTGTAAATTCAGTTGATAAAAAATAATTATAAAAGGTTGACAATAAGTTGACAAATTATCAGATGAATATCAATCTATACACCAATTCAGATTTTTAAATTTTTTGGGGGAGGAAATTCTGCCATTTTAATGAAATTTCTTTTTTGGGTAATTTTTAATTTAAGTTGATGTTTTTTAAAATGTTCCACATGAAACATCGGAAGAAAATTTTAATTAGGTTGACAAAAAGTATGCCTGTTAGGGATTTCTGAGAGTCCGAAAATTCTTTCCTCTCTTGCTCCCTCTCGTTTAAGGAAGGAGAAAATTAGGAGTTTTAGGATAACTACTGCCCTTTTTCCATCTTGCTTTCCCGTTACTTAAAATTTCTTTTTTCCATATGGGAACTTTTTTCTTTATTTTATTAATAATAAATTGAATCGCTGAAAAACCTTCCTTCCTGTGTTCCGAAAAAACAGCAACCAAAAAGGCAATTTCCCCGACTTTCACTCTTCCTATCCTGTGTTTTACAATAATTTCCCTTACTTTAAACTTATTCTCGGCAAATTTCACTATACTCTCAATCTCTTTTTCTGCCATTTTATTATATGCTTCATATATTATTTCCCTGACATAAGTTTTTCCTCTCGTCCCGGGATTTACAACCGCATCCTTTCTGACTTTACCCGTAAAAATTATAAAAGACCCCGCTTTTTCATCCTTTTTATTTAATATCTTTTCAATAAATTTTTTTGTTATTTTCCTGTTTGTCAAGTATTTCATCCGCCGGAAACAGGGGGTAAAAAGGCAATTTCATCTTTCTCTTTTAACTCCACATTTTTATTTACAATCTTCTGATTTACAGAGATAAAAAAAGTCTCATTTTTTAATTGAGGGTACTTTTTAATTAAATATTTTTTGAGTTCTTTTAACTCCCTTATTCCCTTTATTTCTAACCTCTCCCTTCCCACTCTTTCCTTAAGTTTCCCGAAAAAAAGAATCTTCATATTTTCATTATAAGATTTTTTATAATATAAAGACAATGCTTTTAATTTTAACACTTGTTCTCTTATCACCGAAAGAAAAAGAAATTTTCAGACAGAGATTTACTTATGCATTGCTTGAAATCTACTTTAAAAAGGAAAAAGTCCTTGACTGCGCAGACTTCATAAGAAAAGGATTTATAAAAGCAACTTCAAAAAATACAATCTTCCAAATAAAGAATAAAAAAATCATAATCCCCTTTATTGAAAATATTAAAAGAAAAACCCCCTTTCTTGTGAAGGAAAAGGATAAATTTCTTTATTCATCCTTTGCTGATGTAAAGAATTTGATTTTGTATAATACTTTTTTTCTCGGAAAGGATAAAAATAAAATAAATTTGGAATCGGGAGATTTGCTTTTCTTTTATAATCCGAAACAAAAATTACCATACCATTCAATGGTGTATTTAAAAATAGAAGGTAAAGAATATCTGATTTATCATACGGGCCCTTCGGAAGAATCACCGGGAGAACTCAAGTTAATTTCTTATCACTCAATATTTAAGGTAAAAAATCCCGCCTTTTTGCCCATTGAAAAAAATGATAATTTTCTTGGATTTTTCAGGTGGAAAATATTAAAATAAAAAAATGGAGGTGTGATATGTTTAAAATATTTATTTTATTTATAAATAATTACTTTTATGCCTGGGCGGGAAGTTTTACCCCCGGAGAAAAGGCTTATATCAAGGTCAACGGAAAAGCGGGTGGCAAAATCGTGATAAGGGTATATAAAATTGAAGAACCCATCAAATTCTTTAAAGAAATAAAAAATCCCGAAAATGTGTTTCCTGAAAAATATCTGATAAAAGAAAGGGGAAACTTATTTAAATTAATGGAGAAGTCAATCGAGGAAACGGAAAAGGGATTAAGGGGCTTTTTCAGGGAAACAGTTAAACCGGAAAAAAGAAAGGAAACAAGGGAATTTTTGGGTATTAAAAAGGCGGAGGAGAAAAAATACGAGATACCTCCCCCGCTTAAAGAGTTCCCGCTTATTGAAGAATGGAAAATAAATGTTAAATACGGATGGATTCACGAAAACATTGAATTACCAGAACTTGAAAAAGGAGTTTATCTTGTTGAAGTTTTTAACAGAGGGAATGTATGCTTTGTGCCCCTTATTATTTCAGAACTCAGATTCATAGTAAAAGAGGATGCAAAAAGGGTGTATGTATTTGTTCAGGAACTCTCTGATTCAAAACCCGTTCAAAATGTGGATGTATATGTATTTTTAAACAAAGAAAAAGAAATGAAATATAAAGGAAAGACAGACAAAAACGGCATGCTCAGCTTTGAAATAGAAGAAAAAATGGGGTATAAAGACTATATACTTGTACATAAAGATAAAGATGTTGCCTTTTCCCGTGTGTACAAGGCTTGGCATAAGCCCAAAGAAAATTTTGTTTACATATATACCGATAGACCGCTTTACAGACCGGGACAAAAGGTTTATTTTAAAGTTATTTTAAGGGAGAAAAATAAGGATAAATTAAAGGTTCCTGCAGGGGAAATAAACGCTAAAATCATCAATCCCAAGGGAAATACAATTTTTGATAAAGAATTGAAATTGAGCAAATCGGGAACAGCAAATGATTCAATTATGCTCCCGGAAAATACCGAAATCGGAACTTACAGAATTAAGGTACAGTATAAAAATAAGAATTTCTCGGGGATTTTTAAAGTAGAAGAATACAGAAAGCCGGAGTTTAAAGTTGATGTAGAAGTTGAACCCCGGATAGCAATTTACGGAGAAAATGTTAAAATAAAGGTGAAGGCTTTTTATCTTTTCGGTTCCCCTGTTGTAAACGGAAAGGTTAGTCTGAAAATAGCGAGATATCCTTTCGAATTTTATTATTCCGGGAGACTCTATGAAAGAAAATGGAGAAAGGAATTTATTGAAGAAATAAAAGGAGAAACCGATAAAAACGGAGAATGTACATTTGAATACAAAATACCGGAGACAAAAGAAAAATACTTTATGTATGTCTTTGAAGCAGGAGTAGAGGATGAAAGCGGTTTTGAACATTACGGAAAGGCAAAGATAAAAACGGGAATAAGAAAATATGTGATTACTTTAAAAACAAGCAAATGGGTTTATGAAACAAACGAGGATATTGTGATAAATGTTTTTGTAAAAACCTTAGAAAATAAACCTTATGATATAGGAAAAGTTGTTATTAGAATACGAGGAGAAAAGAAAGTTGTTAAAGAATATACAATCAACACCGAGAAAGGGCGGGGAACATTGAAAATAAAACTCAAAGAACCGGGGCATTACAAAATCATAGGGATAATAGAGGATAAAAAAGGAATACTGCAATCCTCAAGATGGATATGGGTAACAAAAAAAGGATATTATTGGTTCACATACAAAAGAGGTGGATTTCAGATAATTCCGGATAAAGAGGAATACCGGGAGGGTGATAAAATAAAAATACTTATTATTACACCCTTTGAAAAAGGTCATCTTTTTTACACCCTTGAAACCGAGAAAGTTGTTAAAAAGGGGGTTATAAAGATTGAGGGAAATACGGGATTTCTTGATTTTAAAGCGGATAAAAATTTTGTCCCGAACTTTTTCATCAATTTATTCGGTAATATTGAAAAGAACTTTTACAATCAAAACAAGGAAATTAAGGTTAAATCAGAATATAATAAATTAAAGTTAGAAATTTCTCTCAATAAAGAAAAATACAGACCGCGGGACACCGTAGAAGTTATTGTAAAGGTTAAAGACCATAAAGGTAATCCTGTACAATGTGAACTCTCACTTGCGGTTGTTGATGAGGCAATATTTCTCCTTTCTCCTCCACTTGAAAAAGACATATTTTCCTTCTTTTATCCTGAAAGAAGAAGATACACGAGTATTGCATCCTCTTTGAATTTCAGATTCGGAAGTTACGGAAGAAAGTTATATCCTCCCGGAGAAGCCTTTAAAAGTTTTGAATTAAAAGAAGAAGCCCTGAAGGCGACTTTTAAAGGTGAGGCAGAAATTAAAATAAGAGAAAAGTTTAAAGACCTTGCCCTGTGGAAAGGAAGGATTTTAACGAATAACAAAGGAGAAGCAAGAGTGAAGTTTACTCTGCCTGATAATCTCACAACTTGGCGGATAAGGGTAAAAGCATGTGAGAGGTCAAAATTCGGGGAGAGTGAAAAGAAGTTTGTTGTTACAAAAGAACTCATCGCAAGGCTAATCTTACCGAGATTTATAAGACAGAGGGATACCTTGCTTATAAAGGGAATTGTGCATAATTATCAAGAAAAAGAGGATAAATTGAATATTAAATTAGAGGTTGAGAATGTTGTGCTTTTAAGTGATGGAGACATAAAAGATGTGAATATTCTGCCCGGTAAGAGTAAATTTTTTGACTTTAAAATCACTGCTCCGAAATCGGGTATAGCAAAGTTTACATTTTATGCAAAGGGAAGGGAAAAGTATGACGCTTTAAAACTTGAACTCCCTGTTTTACCGCATGGAATGGAGAGAATTATCTCAAAATCAGAAAGACTTGCAGAAGAAAGAGAGGAATTTGAATTTGAAATCCCTTACGAAGCCCAGAAAGAAGCAATTTATTCAGCATTATATCTCTCTCCTTCGTATCATTCCGTAGTATTATCTTCTTTAAAAGAGCTTGTGGGATATCCTTACGGATGTGTTGAACAAACGATGAGTAAATTTTTACCCGATGTTGCTGTTAAAAGTGTGATTGAGAAAGCGGGTATTATTGACCCTTTGTTTGAGGTTGAATTGCCGAAAATGATAGAAAAGGGACTTCAAAGGTTGTATAATTTCCAGCACGCGGACGGTGGCTGGGGATGGTGGAAACACGATAAAACTCACCCCTTTAATACAACTTATGTATTATACGGATTGGGAATATTGAAAAATACGGGTTATAAAATAAACGAGGAAGTTATTTCAAAGGGACTTAATAGATTAAAGAAATATCTCAGAGAAGATAAAGATAAATTATCACCGGAAGATAAAGCATTTATGATATACACCCTTTCGCTTTATGAAAAAGTAACGGAAGATATGATTACAGAATACTTTGATGGAGATATTGATAATCCTTATACTCTTGCCCTTCTTTCCCTTGCAGCATCCCGCAATGGGCTCAGAAAAAAGGGAAGTATTTATTTTGCAAGTTTAAAAAATATGGCAAAGGTGGTTGATGGAAGTGTATATTTTGAAAACGAAAGAAGGGTATCAAGACACGGAACAATTTATTCTGACCCGGTGATAGCAACCTCAAATGCGGTTCTTTCCTTTCTGGAATTTGAGCCGGATGACAAGTACTTAGGTGGAATGCTGCTTTATCTGATAAGAAAAAGAAGGGGGGCACAATGGCATTCAACTATTGCAACCTCCTCTTCCCTTATTTCAATTTCCGAATATATGAAAGAAAAGGGGCTCTTTGATTTCAGATGTAATGTAGGAGTTACTATAAACGGCAAAAAAATCAGAGAATTTACTCTTACAAAAGAAAATATAAAGGACTACACAGCCCCTATTGTAATTCCTTCCGAAATATTAAGGATAGGAAAAAATAAAGTTACATTCACAAAAAAGGGAAAGGGAGAAATTCTTTTTTCCTTCTGGGTTAAGTATTATTCCAGGGAAGAACATATTTCACCGGGTGGAACGGAATTCGAAGTTAAAAAAGAAATATGGAGACTCCTCCCTTATAAGAAAGATAAAAAACTTGTATATAAAAAGGTTCCCTTTTACGGAGAGGTCAAGAAAGGAGATTATCTTTTTGTAAAAATAAAAGTAGAAACCAGGAAAAAATATGAATATTTCATGATAGAAGACAACCTTCCTGCAGGGTGTGAAGTTGTGAAGGAAAAAGAAAGGTTTATAATTGAAGGAGAAAAAAATTACAGGGGCTATTCCTGGTATTGGAGATGGAACTGGAGTGATGAAGAAATACACGATGATAGAATTGCATTTTTCCAAACAAGGATTAATCCCGGTGAACATGAATATTCTTATATTTTAAGAGCCTATTTACCCGGGAAGTATCATATGATGCCCTGTAAGGCGAGTCTTATGTATTTTCCGGATATCTTTGCACATTCCGAGGAATATATTATAAAGATTACTGAATGATTTTTTTGCTCTTATCTATATTAAACACTATTCACATAGGTCAAACCGACGGGTATCTTATCGTAGATGCCAAAACAGGTAAAATTTTGGATATCAGAAATAGGGAGATAGTTTTTTCAAAGACATTTCCCCCGGGTTCAATTTTTAAAATTTTAACTGCAATAATAGCCCTTGAAGAAAACATTATAAATAAGGACAAAACTTTTGAATGCAAAGGGAAAGAAATTTTGAAAATAGATAATGATACTGTTTTTGTAAAATGCTGGTATAGAAAAGGACACGGAAAACTTAATTTAATAAAGGCAATAGCCCATTCATGTAATATTTATTTTGCAAAGTTATCCCTTCTTATTGAACCTTACCTTTATAAAAAATATTTTGAAATAATGAAACTTGATGAACCCGTGAGTATTGATGTTCAAAATGAAAAAACAGGCGAAATAAAGATTCCGGATAGAAAGAAAGATATTGTCAAACTTGCAATAGGGGAAAAGGGATTTGTCAAACTTTCTCCTGCTGAGATGCTCTCCCTGGTTCTGACAGTTGCAAGAAACGGAATATACATACCTTTCTGGATAAAGTCGGGTCCCGGAGAAGAAGAAAATATAGGGATAATAAATTCTGCTCCTATAATAAAAGAGGGAATGAGACTTGCTGTGCTTGAAGGGACCGCTGTATATTGCAATTTTAACGGTCTTATGGGAGGTAAAACCGGAACCGCAGGACATCTAAAAGGATTCAGAACTCACGGAATATTTGCAGGTTTTTATCCTTATGATGACCCGGAGATGGGAATAATCGTTTTTTTATATAAAGGAACAGGAGCAAACAATGCAGCTCCTCTTGCCCGCAAAATTCTTGAAAGTTTCTTAAAATGCTACAAATAATACCCATTTTCATATTCTTTAATTTTGACAGTCACAAACTTGTCTCTGTAAGGATTCTATCAAAATATAAAATTGACAGCATTTATGTGATAAGGGGGGAATCTTATTTTATAAAAAACAAAAAGGGAGAACTTTTTGTAAACGGTAAAAAAAGAAAGGATTTTTTTATAAGAGGTAATCCCTTTTTCACGGTAGAATTTAACGGAATAAAAAGAAAATTCAGGGGAGCTGTTGAAGTATTTATGAAAAATAAAGAGATGTTTCTTATCAATCATTTAACTTTAAGGGATTATCTCTTTTCTGTTATAACCTCTGAAATGGGAGATGCGCCTTTGGAAGCATTAAAGGTTCAAGCAATCCTTTCAAGGACATTTGCGATTTCTTCTGTTCGGCATGAGTTTTATGATTTTTGCGACCTCACTCATTGTCAGGTATATAAAGGTGTTGTGAGTGAAACAAAAACAGGAAAAGAGGCGGTTATTGAAACCGACGGTTTTGTACTTTTTTATAAAGAAAATCCCGTGCATATTTTTTATTCTGCAAATTGCGGCGGATATACCGCTTCCTCCGAAGAAATATTTAAGGAAAACTTACCTTATATAAAAAGTATCCCCGACCCCTTTTGTTTAAAAAGTGAAAAATCAAAGTGGGAATTCAAAATCAAAAAAGAAGAACTTAAAAAAATTTTAAATATAAACTTTGAAGATATAAAAATAGGAAAAGTCTCAAAAAGCGGAAGGGCAAAGGAAATAGAAATTTTTACTCCGAACGGAATCAAAAAATTAAAAGGTTTCACATTCAGAAACATAATTGCAAGGGCTAAGGGATGGAACACTTTAAAAAGTAACCTTTTTAGAATTATAAAACAGAACAATTATTATATATTTGTAGGAAAAGGGTTGGGACATGGTGTGGGTCTGTGCCAGGATGGAGCAAAAGAGATGGCATTCAGGGGATATGACTTTGAAAGCATAATAAACTATTATTTTCAAGATGTTTATATAAATAAAATGGAAATTTTACCCGAAAGGAAAAAATACGACTGCATGGAAATTATATCATATACCCCGCCGGGTTTGATTCATCCTTACGCCCTCCTAGCTTATGAAAAATTTAAAGAAATATGGAATAAAATTTCTGATGATTTACCTTTTATTATAATAAGGGAAAATTTAAAATTTTATGAATTCTTAGAAAAATTTAACACTTCTTCCTTTCACGCAGGTTTTTTTTACAATGACACTATATTTATTCCGCCTTTTAAAATTCTTGAGCGAAGAGGAATTGCAGAAGATGTTATATTTCATGAGATTTTCCATTGGGCTTTATCCCTTTACAAACTCCCGCCGGATTTAGAAGAAGGGATTATATATCTGTTTGATAAAAGGGCTTTTAACGGTTATTATGGAGAGAAAGTTAAATTTTTTAAAAAATGTGCAGTTGATAGTTTAAAAAAATACGGAAATTTAAAAAATCTCCTGTTAAATTTTTCAAAAAGGAGGAACAAAAATGAATAAAAAAAAGATATATATAATCTCAACCCTTGTTTTATTTTTCATCATAGGCATAATCCTATTCATTCTTTACAAAAAGCCACCCTCTGCAGAATGGGAAATAAAAGACATCTCTTATGTGTTCCCTCCGGGTGTAAGATGTTATTTTGTGGTTGATAACAAAGAAGAATTTTTCAAACATTTGAATTCAAAAGGAATGATTGACACATTAAAAAAAATCGGTTTTGTTTCGGACCTGGTCTCATACCTCGGATTACCTTACAATATCTCAAAAAATATAGAAGAAATGGGTTTGGAAAAAATATTCGGAGAGAGATTCGGCATGGGTTTTTATAGACACGGAGTCATTTTTGTAATACAACACAGTCCCGGTATTTTAAACCTATTTTCAAAAGCCTTTAAAACAAATAAAATACACAAGGGAATACCGTATCTGAAAATTTCAAAAGATTATAATTTTCTTATTATTGAGAAATATCTTATATTTTGCAAAAATGAATCCCTTATGGTGGATTTGATTTCTCATTTAAAAGCAAAGGAGGAGCCCAAAATTAAAAGAATAACCAAAGAAAACCTACCCGAAGGAACCCTCATCTACGGTGAATATTTAGTTAAAAATAAATTAATTAATTTTGATGATTTTATTTTTTATTATATTCCTGAAAAGGGTTTTGTTCTTAAAATAAAGAAAATAAAGGGAATTTTGGGAAAAATGATAAAACATGCGGAAGGGAATCTGAAAAAGGAGGTTATGATACCTGATGGATTGGTGTATATCTCCGTAGGTAATCTTAACTTAAAAGAGGGAATGAAAGATTTCATTAAAAATGTTTCAAAAGAGAATATTTACAGAAGATTTCTTTTAAAAAATAAAATTGATAAAATTGCAAATTTATTGGATAAAACAGAAATAGGGATTGTTTTTAAAAATTTTGAAATAAATAAGGGTTTTATAAAACCGTTATTTCTTATAAAGGTGAAGGCAAAGGACAGCAGATTTGAAAAAAGATTTGAGAAGATATTAAAAGGTTTTCTCCGAAAGGAAGTTAAAAAAATGGAAGGGAAAAGGGGAATTTATTCTTATTATTTTTACAATATAAATGGCAAAGAGGTGATAGGGTATTTCAGAAAAGGAGAGGATGTGTATATCACGAGTTCTCTTTCTTTATTAAGAGACGAGATCAGGATTTTAAGTGATGAAGGTATCAAAAAAACTTTTCCGCAGGTTAACGACTTATTTCTTTACTTTAATGGAATTATCTTTAAAGAATTTATAAAGAAAATCTGTGATACTTTGCTTTCAAAAAGAAGAGACATAGAGAAATGGGCAATAAATAAAAAAATCCTGCCTCTGATAAAGGCATTAAATGTTGCTCATTTACATGGACAGATCAAGTATAAAAAGAATGAAGTGGAACTTATTTTTAAATAATTTATCCCCCGAGAATTCTCATAGAAGCACAGAAGTCAAAAGTAGAATGTGATGGAAGATTATGTCCTTTAGGTTTTAACCGTATAACATAAAGAAGAAAATTTTTAAATTCTTTCTCTTTTATATAAGGTCTTAAAAATTTTTTTATATCATATCTTCTCTTATCAAAAAGACATAATACAATCTTTCCGTCTGTGGTGATTCTTAGACGTGAACAAGTGGCACAAAAAGGATTTGAAATTGCAGAAATAAACCCGATTACATTTGATTCCCCTCTTTTTGTCCGAACTTTATATAGCCTCGCAATTTTTTCGGTTTTATAAGGCACTATCTCATATTTTTCTCTTATTATTTCCTTTATTTCTTTCTCCGGGACGAAATATTTATTCCATTTATTATTTTTCGAAATCGGCATATATTCTATAAACCTGATTTGCAACTTCCTCTTCTTTGAAAAGTCAACCAGGTCAATTATTTCCGAGTCGTTTATCCCTTTTAAAACCACCGTGTTTATTTTTAAAGGAATTTGAAGAGAAAGGGAATAATCTATGCTATTTATCACATTTTTAAAATTATCAGAGCCTGTTATTTTTTTAAACTTATCTTCATCAAGGGTATCAAGGCTTACATTTATTTTGACTTTATGTTTTTTCAAAAATTTTGCCTTCTCTTTTAATAAAATTCCGTTTGTTGTGATATTTAAATTAACCAGGGGTATAATTTTTCTTATATTTTCTATAAGTTTTTCGAAATCTTCCCTTAGAAGCGGTTCTCCGCCTGTAAATCTTATTTTTTTTATTCCGAAATTTTTATAAAAAAATAAAATGAGTGATTTAATTTCTTCAATTGTTAAAAGTTCTTTTTTGTTAATCAGGTTTACATTATTCTTAGGTATACAATAAAAACATTTTAAATTACATTTATTCGTGAGTGAAATCCTTAGATAATCAATTTTTCTTTTAAATGAATCATAGAATTTCATAATATATTATAATCTGAGAAAATTTATTTTTCCCAGATTAATTATATAAATCCCGCGTGTAAGATTTAATTTTAACTTAAGAAATAATTTACGATAAATTTTATAATAAGCCTTTTTCAGAACCAAAGGAAACTCCGAAATGAATATGTTGTTTGATTCATTTTTATTTATTCAAAGAGAGCGGGGGATAAAAGATGTAAAGAAAAAAGACCGAGTTTTCTGTTTGTAATTATTTATGTATGTTTTAAAAAATAAGGTAAGGAGTACATGAATGCTAAGAATGTTTGGTACAAATAGTATTTCCATTCAGGGAGATTTAAACCTTTGTAATTTGTGTATTCCCAGAACATCCAGAAAAAAAGCAGAATAACGAATCCTATCAAACTATGAGGATAGGGAATATTCAGCCATGTAAATATCGCAAAAGATAGAATTAAAATATAGAGCATTTCCAGCCAGCGTTTATAATTGCGGATTTGTGTTTTATACCACTCACGAGAAGGGTGCGTAAATACTTGTATTACGATTATGCTCAATATTATAATTCCCCACACATAAACATTCATAACTTATTTATCTATGTTTAAGGGGAATTGAACCCCGTGTAATATTAACCTAAACCGGCAAGAAAACAACATATTGTAGCGCATCTTCCCTATGTCCAAATCTCATAAGCATAAGGGGAGTCAGGAGTAAAGATAAGCCGCTGAAGAAGTTTATATTAATTTGAAGTAATAATTATTGATAGATGTAGAAAATGCATTATGAGGGAGAGCATGAGAGATCAGTAATACCAATCACATTCGTAACCGATCACCTCACATATTACTTGACCTAGCCACTCATCACACCAACATGAAATTATAGGGAGGCAAGGTGGTAATACCCGATAAAGTATAACACCTTCCACAGAGAATTCTTCTCCGTTTATAGTTATTACAAAAATACGATCTACATTTAACAATGCGTATTGAACAAGCTCTAAATATTGTTCTATATTTTCTTGAGTTGGTTCTTTTATCCATTTTTTAACCTTTTGGAGCAAGTCATGGTCTATTTTGTTGATTGCGCAAGTGTAATTTCCGGCATTTATGAGGTTTTCAACTTCAATCAATTTATTAAGAAATGCATCTTTCTTTTCCTCTGAGATAAAAAACCTGCTCCTTCAAAATAATTTATTACGTTTTTAAGCCCTTGTAGTCAATCCATCTACCCCATAATTATTCCATTCTATATCCCCTGGGCCCTGTTGAAAAGTGATATATTCAAATTCTATATTAAATGAAAAGTTGGGAGGAAAGGGTTTTTGAAGGCGAACGGCCGATTAGGACCGCTCGGCTCAACCCCTTACGGGGCTTACACCTGCGGCCTATCAACCCGGTAGTCTTCCGGGGGCCTTCAGGGGCACCTAATCTTGGGGCGCGCTTCCCGCTTAGATGCCTTCAGCGGTTATCGCTTAGGGGCATGGCTACCCAGCTGTGCCCCGGGCGGGACAGCTGGTACACCAGAGGCCCCCCCACCCCGGTCCTCTCGTACTAGGGGCAGCCCCCCTCAAGTGCCCTACGCCCGCGGCGGATAGGGACCGACCTGTCTTACGACGGTCTGAACCCAGCTCACGTAGCCCTTTAATGGGCGAACAGACCAACCCTTGGGACCTTCTTCAGCCCCAGGATGGGCTGAGCCGACATCGAGGTGCCGAACCGGGCCGTCGATGTGAACTCTCGGGCCCGACCAGCCTGTTATCCCCGGGGTACCCTTTATCCGCTGAGCGACGGCCCTTCCACACGGGACCGCCGGATCACTAGGCCCGGGTTTCCCCCCTGCTCGGCCTGTCGGCCTCGCAGTCAGCCCCCCTTCTGCCCTTGCACTCAACGAGCGGTACCGTCCGCTCTGAGGGGAGCTTTGGGCGCCTCCGTTACCTTTCAGGAGGCGACCGCCCCAGTCAGACTGCCCACCTGACCTTGTCCCTTCCTGCGCTCCAGCAGGAAAGGTTAGGGTCTCGACATGAGAAGGGTGGTATTTCACCGGTGGCTCCACCCCGCCTGGCGACGGGACTTCACAGCCTCCCACCTATCCTACACATCCCATGCCAAAACCCAGGGCCAGGCTGCAGTAAGGGTCCACGGGGTCTTTCTGTCCTGCCGCGGGTAGGTGGCATCTTCACCACCACTACAACTTCGCCGGGCCCCTCGCCGAGACAGCGCCCCAGTCGTTACGCCATTCGTGCGGGCCAGAACTTACCTGGCAAGGAATTTCGCTACCTTAGGCATTCCGACATTCTCGTCGGAATCGGACCATATCTTGACCTACGTGGCTCTCTCCCCTTCGGTCCCCCGCGTATGGTCTCTGGGGAACCCCAGGAGGATTTGCTTTAAAGTATATTTTCTCTGTTTTCCCCTTTTGTTCATCTGCAAAGCAAGTTTTACAAGTTTTAAGAAACCTTCAGGTGTATGATGCTTCTTTTTCTCCATTGCCATTACAATTTCCCTAAATTTCAAGAAATCATACCATTTGTTCGAAATCAACTTGTATTTTTCAAAAAAGGGAATAACCTTTTCTGCAAGATGCCTTCTGTTCGAAACGGTATAAACCAACACATCAGGATTACCGGGTTTAGGATGAATTTTTCCGCAATTTAAAACTCTTTGAAACACAGTAAGTATAATTTTATTTTCTTTGTGTTGATATACCTGAAATTCCGGATCAAGAACCCATCCGAATTTAGCCTTTTTGACCCTTTTTATTGATACACTGAAAGTCCCTTCTCCATCTGCAAATCCTGCAAGATAATACCTTAAATTTTTCCCTTTTTTTGGCAACCTTTCAAAGTTTTCCAGGTCTTTAAGTTCATATATTACCATATTTCACCTCCTGGGTTTCCTGCTGGTCACCTCTCCTGAGGGATTTTCGCCTGCTCGGCACCCTCAGGATTAATGAGGCTTCCCAGCATATAGCGGGGTTTTATAACGGCCCAACCCCTGTTTCAGGGTCTACCGTTATAGTTACGGCCGCCGTTTACCGGGGCTTCGGTTCAGGGCTACCTCCCTCCCGACAAAGTCGGGAGAGGCTCACCCCTCCCCTTAACCTTCCGGCACTGGGCAGGCTTCAGGCCCCATACGTCCTCTTACGAGTTCGCGGAGCCCTGTGTTTTTGGTAAACAGTCGCCAGGGCCGATTACCTGCGGCCTCCTTCCGCTACTCGCCCGCAAAGGAGCTTTCACGTACAAGAGGCCCCCCTTCTCCCGAAGTTACGGGGTCAACTTGCCGAGTTCCTTGGCGAGGGATCACCCGCGCGCCTTAGCACATTTATGCCCGCCCACCTGTGTCGGTTTGCGGTACGGTCACCCGGGCTTCAACATCCGCGAGGCTATTTCTCGGCAGTGTGGGAAGACTCAGTTCCCGGGGGTTACCCCCCGGTCCCCATCGCCTCTCAGGCTCCGGACCGGGATTTCCCTCGGTCCTTCATCGCCCTACAGGCTTAGACCCGGTAATCCGTAACCGGGCTGAGCCTTCCCTCCTGCGTCACCCCCCGGACTCCACCCGGGTGGCAGGGGAATATTAACCCCTTTCCCATCCCCTACGCCTTTCGGCCTCAGGTTAGGGGCCGGCTAACCCTGGGCGGACGAACCTTCCCCAGGAAACCTTGGGCTTACGGCGGGGAGGATTTCCACCTCCCTTATCGCTACTGATGCCCGGATTCTCACTTCCCGGCAGTCCAGCGCCCCTTACGGGACACCTTCAGCCCACCGGGAACGCTCCCCTACCAGACAAGCGAAGCTTGTCTCGGAAGGGGGTAAACCCCCTTCACCCCCATAAGGAAAATTCCTTAAAGGGGTTTGGGGCGAAGCCCCAACGAGAGACAGGCTTCGCCTGTCTCCGCGGCTTCGGTGGCGGGCTTAAGCCCCGTTAAATTTTCGGCGCAGGGGCGCTCGGCTGGTGAGCTGTTACGCACTCTTTAAATGATGGCTGCTTCTAAGCCAACATCCCAGCTGTCTTAGCGCCCCCACTTCCTTTCCCACTTAGCCCGCGCTTGGGGACCTTAGCCGACGGTCTGGGTTGTTCCCCTCTCGCGGATGGAGCTTATCCCCCACCCGCTGACTCCCGGGGAGCATCTCGCGGTATTCGGAGTTTGGTTGGGTTCGGGGGTTTCCCCCCTACCCCATCCAGTGCTCTACCCCCGCGAGACTCATCCCCGAGGCTATACCCAGATATATTTCGGGGAGAACGAGCTATCACCGGGTTCGATTAGCTTTTCACTCCTACCCACAGGTCATCCGAGGACTTTTCAACGTCCACCGGTTCGGGCCTCCATCGCCTGTTACGGCGACTTCACCCTGCCCATGGGTAGATCACCCGGCTTCGCGTCTGCGCCCGCTGACTTAACGCCCTGTTCGGACTCGGTTTCCCTCCGGCTCCCCCCGGTTTACCGGGGTTAACCTCGCCAGCGAGCGCAACTCCCGGGCTCATTAGGCAAAAGGCACGCCGTCAGGCCCGAAGGGACCTCACGGTGCCCCGAAGGACACCAAAAGGCACCCCCTCCGAACCCTCCGACTGATTGTAGGCGCCTGGTTTCAGGTTCTATTTCACTCCCCTCACCGGGGTTCTTTTCACCTTTCCCTCACGGTACTTAGTGCACTATCGGTCGCCGGGACGTATTTAGCCTTGGAGGGTGGTCCCCCCGGATTCCCACAGGGTTCCACGTGCCCCGTGGTACTCGGGAACACAGCCCAGGGAGTCCCTTCCCTTTCGCCTACGGGGCTGTCACCCTCTACGGCTCCCCTTTCCAGGAGGATTCGGCTAAGGAAGGGATTTGTAACTCCCCGACCCCGCCGTGGCAGGGTCCGGCTGTGCCCCACGACCCCGCTCCGACCAACGCCCACGGGCTTCTACAGCCGGAGCGGTTTAGGCTCCTCCCCGTTCGCTCGCCGCTACTAGGGGAATCTCATTTTGATTTCTTTTCCTCCGGGTACTGAGATGTTTCACTTCCCCGGGTTCGCCTCTCCCCAAAAGGGGAGATACTCGGGGTTTACCCCGAGTGGGTTTCCCCATTCGGGCATCCCGGGATCAAAGGCTGCTTGCGCCTCCCCCGGGCTTTTCGCAGCTTGCCACGCCCTTCATCGCCGCCCGGCACCAAGGCATCCACCAGACGCCCTTAGTACCTTCAAAAACCCTTTCCTCCCAACCTGATTTTCAAATATCAAATAATCGCTTTTTCGCGAGCTCTTATATTATACCACAAAAATTTAAAATTTTCAACCTTCAACTCACCTTCGCCTCATCCCACGAATCCCCCACCCCCACATTAACCCCCAGAGGAACCTTTAAATTATACACTCCCTCCATTATATTTTTCAATACCACCTTAAACTCCTCAACTTCTTCCTCAGGAACCTCAAAAATCAATTCATCATGCAATTGCAAAACCAGACTCACATCCCTGAAATTTTTCTCAATTTCCCTATCAATCTTTATCATTGAAAGCTTTATTATGTCCGCAGCAGAACCCTGAACAGGCGTATTTATCGCTATCCTCTCCCCCTGCTCCCTTACCTCCCTCTTAGAATGAAACAACTCATACACCCTCCTCCTTCTACCGAAAATTGTCCTTACCTCCCCTTTCTCATTTGCTTCCCTCAAAACAGACTCAATCCACCTTTTAACTCCTGGATAATTCCTGAAATATTCATCTATTATTATCTTAGCCTCTTGAACCGAAATGTCAAGTTCCTTTGATAAACCATAAGGACTCATTCCATAAGAAATACCGAAATTAACAATTTTTGCCTTTCTCCTGTCTTCTTCGGTTACAACATCTTTTCCGGTTATCCTCTTAGCAGTAATTGTATGAATATCTTTACCCTGGACAAAATCATTAATTAAATTTTCATCTCCTGATAAATGTGCAAGTATTCTCAATTCTATTTGAGAATAATCAGCAGTAACTATTTTATAACCCTCAGGAGCTATGACAGCTCTTCTTAACATTCTCCCGACATCGGACTTCACGGGCAAAGTCTGTAAATTGGGATTATAACAAGTAATCCTCCCTGTCTGAGTCCCGATCTGCTTGAAAGTCGCATAAATCCTGCCGGTTTCAAGCAAAATAAGAGATTTAAAAGGCGAAACATAAGTGGAAAAAATTTTGAAAAGCTCCCTGTATTCAAGTATTTTTTGGGGAACAGGATGCTCCTTCGCAAGCTCAATTAAAACACTCTGGTCCGTTGAATACCCTGTCTTTGTTCTTTTTCGCGGTTTTAACTTTAATCTGTCAAATAATACTTTCCTTAACTGTAAAGGAGAATTTAAATTAAACCGCATTCCGCTCAATCTGTAAATTTCCTCCTGAATCATCTTTAATTTATTGTGAATTTCAAACTCCATCTGATTCAAAACTTTTCTGTCGATAAGCACGCCCTTTAGTTCCATCTTTGCTATCGTCTTTGTCAGAGGATTCTCTATTTTAAAATAGACATAATCCAGTTCCTCCCTGAAAAGCTCCTCCATTAACTTAGGTAAAACCTTTTTTACCATATACAAACTCTCTATCTCCCTTTTACCTGATAAAGGAGAAAATCTTTTACCCAAAAATTCTAAGGCAAGCGTATCTTCATCAGGAGACTGTTTTTCAGGAAATAGAAGCTCATAAGGAATCAAAGGATCATAAACCCTACATTCAGGAATCAATCCCTTTTTTAAAATTCTCTTGTAAAATTTCTTTGCATCAGGAACAAAAAGCTCTGCTTCTTTCTTTTTTATAATTTCCTCAAAAGTATTTTTTTCTATGTAAAATCCATCTTCATCAAAGCCTATAATATCACCGTCCCTTACATGAACTATTAAAGGAAATTTCTTTATTTTCTCTTTTTTCTTTTCTATTTTTAATTCCGGAAAATCGGAAGCAAATTTTTTCATTAAGGATCTGAATTCAAATTCCCTGAATATTTCAAACAATTTTTCAATATCAGGCTGTTTTAAAGCTAAATCTTTTTCATTGAATTCCACAGGAACATCAGTATCAAGTTCGATCAGCTTTTTGTTTATTTCTATTAAATCTTTGTTTTTTTCAATTAAAGATATCAAATTTTCATCCTTTAAAAGGGAAGGGTTGTTTATTATTTCCGAGAGTTTATGTTTTTCCAGAATTTCACGTGCCCTTTTATCTCCGATTCCCGGAATGCTCGGTATATTATCAATACTGTCTCCGATTAAACTGAAATAGTCAACAAGTTTAAAAGGCTCAATACCGTATTTTTCCTTCACTTTTTGAGGAGTGTAAAGAATTTCCACTTTCGGTCTTGTATCAAGAACATTTATATTTTCATTAACAATTTGAAGTAAATCTTTATCCGATGTTTGAATTAATACTTTAAATCCTTTCTTTTCTGCTTTTTTAGCAAGGGTCGCAATCACATCATCCGCTTCATATCCTTCAATCTCATAAATCGGAATTTTTAAAGCTTTTCCTATTTCTTTTATCCATATGATGCTGAATGTAAGCTCATCAGGAGCCTTGGGTCTTGTGGCTTTATATGCCGAATAAATTTCATGCCTTTTCGTCTTCCCTTTTGCATCAAAAATAAGAGCAGCATGGGTGGGTTTGTATTCCTCTATGAGCCTTAATAAGGAATTTGTAAACGCAAATATTGCAGATGTATTTTGTCCCTTTGAGTTTCTTAAAGGATTTTTCTCAAAGGCAAAAAATGCTCTATAAGCAAGCGATGTCGCATCTACTAAGAGTAGTAAAGGCAATGTTTAAATAATAAATATCAGGGAATTGAACCCTAAATTCGACAAAACCAATGTCTAACCTGAACTATTACAGATGATTATTATAATTAAAAAAATTTACAATTTCAAACTTTCTGCATCAGAGAGCAAGCATTCTCTCTATACCCCTTTTCGCTTTCCTCATTATTTCTTCCGGAACATTTACCTCATAAATTTCCCTTTCCAAACTTTTTAAAAGTTTGTCAATTGTTATCATTTTCATATATTTGCATATCGCTTCCTCATTCACAGGATAAAACTTTTTCTCCGGCGCTTTTTTTCTTAAAGGATGAAGTATCCCGATTTCGGTTGCAACAACAAATTCAGAAGCAGGTGACTTTTTTGCATATTTTATCATTCCGCTTGTTGAAAGAATTTCTCCTTTGATTTTTCCATCCGCTGTCAAATACATACATGAAGAGGAACAACCGCATTCCGGGTGAATTAAAAGTTCCGCATTTTTATGCTCATCATAAGCCCTCTTTATATCCTCAATTCTTATTGCAGCATGCACATGACATTCTCCGGGCCATATATGAAGATTTTTTCTTTTTGTCTTTGCCTGAACATAAAATCCGAGAAACATGTCCGGCAAGAAAAGAATTTCCTTATCCTCAGGAATGCTTTCCACCACATTAACCGCATTACTTGATGTACATATATAATCACATTCAGCCTTTACATCCGCGGATGTATTAATATACCCTACAACAACCGCATCAGGATGCTTTTGCTTCCATTTCCTTAACTCTTCAACCGTTATACTTTCAACAAGGGAACACCCTGCTTCCGGATCCGGAATAAGAACTTTCTTATCGGGATTTAAAATTTTTGCTGTTTCAGCCATAAAAAGAACACCGCAGAAAACTATCAAAGGCTTATCCGTTTCTTTTGCTTTTTCCGAGAGACCCAAGGAATCACCCACAAAATCAGCAACATCCTGAATTTCGGGAATTTGATAATTATGAGCAAGAATTAATGCGTCCTTTTTTTCTTTTAATTCAAGGATTTTCTCAATTTTTTCCTTTGTTTCCCTATCCATACACTTTACCTTTTGCTTCAATTGAAAAATCAAGTGCCTTTACAGAATGGGTCAAGAATCCGCAAGAAACTGCATCTATTCCTGTTTTTGAAATTTTTTCAATATTTTTTAAATTAACTTTTCCACTCACTTCAAGAAACACACACCCACCCGCAACCATAACCGCTTTTTTTATTTCTTTAATATCCATATTGTCAAGTATAATATACTTTATTCCGTAATTTAATGCAAGTTTGAACTCGCTTAAATTTTCAATTTCAAGGATAACCTTTTTTTCAAGTTTTTTCTTTTTAATTAATTCAAGAATGTTCTTTAACCCCTTTAATCTTTTATGATTATCTTTAATCATATAACCTTCGGATAAACTCATCCTGTGATTTTTACCTCCCCCGACATACACTGCATATTTTTGTAATTCCCTTAATAAAGGTATTGTTTTTCTTGTGTCCTTTATTATAATCCCTTTTCCCTTATCCACCATTTTCCGCGTTATTGTCGCAACACCGGAAAGATGAGAGATAAAATTGAGCGCGGTTCTTTCCGCCTTTAAAATAGAAAGAACCCTCCCTTTTATTTCCGCAACAATCTCATTTTTCTTTACTTCATCTCCTTCATCTTTCCTCCATCTTATCCTTATATTTTTGTCTATTTCTTTAAAAACATAATTAAAAACTTCCCTCCCGCATAAAATCCCCTTATCTTTTGATAAAAGATAAAATTCCCCCTTTTCATTTTCTCCGAATAAAAGAGTGCTTGTAATATCACCTTTTTTAACATCCTCCTCAATTGCCTCTCTTATTTTTTTGAGGAGTTTTTCCTTAGAAATATAATTAAATAAATTTTTCAAACCTTTACCTTTGATTTGATTTTAATATTTAAAATTTTTCTTAAAAATTTTCCTGTGTAAGAATGCGGGTTCATAGCAATTTCCTCCGGTGGTCCCTCCGCAACAATGTATCCTCCTTCATCTCCTCCTTCGGGTCCCAGATCAATTATCCAGTCAGCAGATTTAATCACATCAAGTTGATGTTCTATCACAATAACAGTATTCCCTTTATCAACAAGCAGATGCAAAACATTCAATAATTTTTTTATGTCATCAAAATGAAGACCTGTTGTGGGTTCATCAAGAATATAAAGGGTTTTTCCTGTTGCTATTTTTGAAAGTTCTTTTGCAAGTTTTATTCTCTGTGCCTCTCCTCCTGAAAGAGTTGTTGCAGGTTGTCCGAGTTTTATATAAGAAAGTCCCACATCCATTAAAAGCTTCAGTTTTCTTTTTATAGCAGGAATATTTTCAAAAAATTCATATGCTTCCTTTACCGACATCTCCAGAACATCAGCGATATTTTTGCCCTTATATTTTATTTCAAGAGTCTCCCTATTGAATCTCTTGCCTTTACACACATCACAAGGAACATGCACACTCGGTAAAAAAAGCATATCGATAACATTGTATCCCTGACCTTCACATGCTTCACATCTTCCACCCCTTACATTAAAGGAGAATCTTCCGGGCTTATAGCCCCTCGTTTTACTCTCAGGCAAAGAGGCAAAAAGTTCTCTGATCGGGGTGAAAACACCGGTATAGGTCGCAGGATTTGATCTCGGAGTCCTTCCTATGGGTGATTGATCAATGTTAATTATTTTATCAATATAATGCGCTCCTTCTATTTCATCATAAGGTGCAGGAGTTTCAGGAGAACCGTAAAGGATTCTTTTTAATGCTTTATAAAGCGTTTCTTCAATAAGTGTGCTTTTTCCGGAACCTGAAACTCCTGTAATGCATATAAAAAGCCCGAGAGGAAATCTGACAGTTATATTTTTAAGATTAAAACCCTTTGCACCTTTTATTACAAGCCATTTATCCCCCGGTGTTCTTCTTTTGGTGGGTATTTCTATTTTTAATTCACCTTTTAAATATTTACCTGTTATGGATTTGGGCTCATTCATTATATCTTTTATTGTTCCGGTCGCAACCACATATCCTCCCTCCTCTCCTGCTCCGGGTCCTAAATCTATTATATAATCTGCTGTTCTTATTGTCTGTTCGTCATGTTCAACCACTATGACCGTGTTCCCCAGATTTCTTAATTTTAATAGAGTATTTAATAATTTTCTGTTATCCCTCGGATGCAAGCCAATTGAAGGCTCATCCAATACATAAAGCACACCTGTTAAACCGGAGCCGATTTGAGTCGCAAGACGAACTCTCTGTTCCTCTCCACCGGAGAGCGTCTCCATTGTTCTGTCAAGGGTTAAATAATAAAGTCCCACATCATCCAAAAAAGACAATCTTGAAATGATTTCCTTTATTATTCTTTCTGCTATTAATTTCTCTTTTTCTTTTAATTCAAGATTTTCAAAAAATTTTCTTGCACCTTTTATATCCATTTTTGTTACTTCGTATATATTTTTATCACCTATTTTTACGGAAAGAGCGGATTTATTTAATCTTGCCCCCTTACATTCGGGACATTTTCTTTTTACAATATATTTTTCTATTTCTTCTTGCACATAATCTGATTCTGTTTCTTCGTATTTATTAATTAAAAACGGAATTATTCCTTCAAAATCATATTCCCATGCTATTTCATCATAATCACTTCCATAAAGAATAAGATTTTTGAAATCTTCGGGCAAATCTTTCCAAGGTGTATCAAGGGAAACATTGTACCTTCTTGCGAGCCTTGAAAGCTTATAGTAAAGAGAACCGTAAGGTTCTCCGATAGGTCTTACTGCTCCTTCAAGGATTGAGAGATAAGGATTAACAAGTAGATCAGGGTCAATTTCGTGTTTGAATCCGAGTCCATGACATTCTTTACACGCACCATAGGGAGAATTAAAAGAGAAAAGCCTGGGTTCAAGTTCCGGAAGAGAAAATGCACAGTTCGGACATTTTAAAGACTCGGAAAATATTTCCTCTTTTTCATCTTCAAGATACAAAACCCTTACATTTCCTCCTCCGATTTTCAAGGCAGTCTCAACCGCCTCCGCAATTCTTGACCTGGCTTCGCTTTTTACAACAATTCTGTCAACAACAAGTTCAATATTATGCTTTTTATTTTTGTTTATTTCCGGTAAATCATCAAGTTCATAAATAAATCCATCAATTCTTACCCTTGTCCATCCCTGTTTTTTTAACTTTTCAAATAAATTTTTGTGTTCACCTTTCCTTCCGCTTACAAGTGGAGAAAGGATTATTATTCTTTTTTTATCTTTTAAAACAATGGAATCTACAATTTCATCAACCGTGCTTTTTTGAAGTTTTGTATTACAGTTGGGGCAATAAGGAATCCCTATTCTTGCAAAGAGCAATCTCAGATAATCATAAATTTCGGTAACCGTTGCTACGGTTGACCTCGGATTCTTCTGGACCTTCCTTTGTTCTATTGCAATTGCCGGAGAAAGACCCTCAATAAAATCCACATCAGGTTTTTCTATTTTTCCTATGAATTGCCTTGCATAAGAAGAAAGGGATTCTAAATATCTTCTCTGTCCCTCTGCATAAAGAGTATCAAAAGCAAGGGATGATTTCCCCGAACCCGAAATTCCCGTTATTACAATAAGTTTGTTTTTGGGAATTAATAAATCAATGTTTTTTAAATTATGCTCCCTTGCACCGAAAATCTTTATATAATCATTTTTCATAAGCTAAACCTTTTATTATAAAATCACATTTCAAAAAAAATCCATGATTTTAAACTCAAAAATAAGTTATAATGTCATTATGGAAAGGAAATTTGAGGAATTTTTTGCATTTAAAAGATTTTTTGATTTTTCGGTCTCTTCGGATAAGCGATATCTTTACATATCAGAGGATTCAAGCGGAACATTCAATATATGGAAAGTTGATCTCTATAAAAAAACACGAAAAAGACTCACATTCTTTGAGGATGAGAACATCTATGTCATTATTCCACCTGCAAAAGATATGCCTTTAACCTTTGAAGCAGATTTTGAAGGAAGTGAATTAGCCCAGATTTATGTTTTAAAAAGGGAGGGAGAATGGCCCGATAAAATAACAAAAAGAAATGACAGATTCTACAGAATAGGAAAGGTTGAAAATTTAAAGAATAAAAGAAAAATCATTTTTAATTCCAACGAAGAGAATGAGGGATTTCAGGATATTTTTGTATTTGATAGAAAGACATTAAAGTATAAAAAAATTGTTTCTTTTTCAAAATACCTTGAAGCAGGGAGTTTATCTCCTGATGAAAGATTTTTAACTTTTATAGATGTTATCGGACTTTTCAGACATGCTCTTTTTATTTATGATTTGAAAACAGGTAAATATGAAAAATTGATAAAAGATGAAGAGGATTTGATTATAATTCCCGGTCCATGGAGTCCGGACAACAAGGGATTTTATTTTATTACAAATAGAGGTTATGAATTTCAGTATTTATGTTATTATCATTTAAAAGAAAAAAGAATAGAGGTTATTGAAAAACCGAAAAACGATATAGAGAATATAGCGGTTTCTCCTAAAGGTAGCCTGATTGCCTTTATATTGAATCATAAAGGAAGTCATAAACTTTTTGTAAAGAGCAGATTGACCGGAAAATTGAAAGGGATAAAGATTCCGGAAGGAATAATAACATATCTTGAATTTATTTCGCCGCTTGAAATAATTTTGAGCTTTCAGAATTCTGATACACCGCCTAAGATTTACAAGGTGAATTTGCAAACAGGGAGAATAAAGGAAGTTGAAGGAGGTTTTTATACCGGTCTTTCTTCAGCAGAACTTGTGAAGCCTCGGGTAATAAAATACAAATCTTTTGATGGTCTTGAAATAGAAGCATTTTTATATAAGCCCAAAAATACACGGGGTAAAATTCCCGTCATTGTTTATTTACACGGAGGTCCGACATGGCAACATAAAAATTTTTATTTTCCTCTAATTCAGTATCTTGTTTATAAAGGAATAGCGGTACTTGCTCCAAATTTCAGGGGTTCAACGGGTTATGGAAAAACATTCATGAAAAAAATATTCAGGGATTGGGGAGGAGGAGAGTTAAGAGATGTGGAATGGGGTGTGAAATGGTTATTGAAGCAGAAATGGGTAAATCCTAAGAAAATAGGGGTAATGGGAGGGAGTTTCGGAGGGTTTCTTACTTTATCATGCATGACAAGAATTCCCGAGTATTTCTGCTTAGGAGTTGACTTATTCGGACCCTCAAATCTTATAACTTTTGCAAAAACTGTTCCCGAGGTTTGGAAATTTTTTATGGAAGAATTTGTGGGAGATCCCGAAAAGGATAAAAAACTTTTAAAAGAAAGATCACCTGTAAATTACATAAATAACATAAAGTCACCTATTCTGATAGTACAGGGCGCAAGGGATTGGAGGGTTAAAAAAACTGAATCGGACCAAATTGCTGAGGTTTTGAAAAAAAGGAATATTCCTCATGAATATATTGTATTTGAGGATGAAGGACACGGATTCTTAAAAAGAAAAAACATGATAAGGGCGTATAAAAAAATTGTAAATTTTATTCAAAAAAATCTAAAAGATTGTTAATCAGAGACTTAAAAAATTATTAATTTGTTGAAAATATGACTTAAAATATGATTTAATTTAATCATGGGTGATATTTTCAAGCTTCCTTTTGATAAGATTTTGGAGATAATTGAAAAAATGCCTGTCGGATTTTACATAACAGACATAGAGGGCAATTTTCATTATGCAAACAATGCAATGCTTGAGATTTTCGGATTTTCTTCAAAAGAAGAGATGTTTGCAGAGGGAGTTTTAAAAAGGTATAAGAACATTCAGGACAGAAAAAAGTTCTTGGATAAATTAAAAAGAGAAAATGTTGTCATGGATTATGATGTTGAACTTGTTACTAAGGAAGGTAAGATAAAAGAGGTTTTGATTTCAGCAGTTCTTATTGAAGATCATTATATTTCAGGAATAATAAAAGATGTAACACAGGAAAAAGACCTACTAAGAACCTTAGAGAAATTTGCAGCAGCAACTGAAAATACCGAAGATATTGTTTTTATTACTGATAAAAACGGAGTAATTGAGTATGTGAATCCTGCATTTGAGGAAATTACGGGTTATAAATGGAAAGAAATTATCGGGAAAAAGCCGAATGTTTTAAAATCAGGAAAACATGATAAAAAATTTTATGAGAACTTGTGGAGAACGATATTATCCGGTAAGATATTCAAATCCATTATTATAAACAAGAACAAAAACGGTGAATTGATTTATCTTTATCAAACAATTGTTCCTTTAAAAGACGAAAAAGGGGAAATTACGAATTTTGTTTCAACAGGCAAAGATATAACCGGTTTAATAAAATCTCAGGAAGATTTGGAAACAAGATATTTAAGACAGAGATTATTGAACGAATTCGGTGAGTTTATATTAGAGGAAAGTGATTTGGACAAGGTCTTCAAAAGGGCAGTGAATGTTTTAAAGAAAGGATTGAATGTTAAATACACAAAAATTTTAAAATTCGTCCCTGAAGAAAATTTATTTATTTTAATCGAGGGAAAAGGATGGAAGGAGGGATATGTAGGAAAAGTTAAGGTTCCTGCGGGGAAAGATTCTCAAGCAGGATTCACATTATTACAGGATGAGCCCGTTGTTATGCCTGATGCTGACAAAGAAAAAAGATTTGAATTACCCGGCATTTTAAAAGAGCATAATGTAAAAAGCGGAATGAGTGTAGCTATTAAATACAGTAACAAGGTCTTCGGAGTATTGGGGGCTCATGATGATAAGAAAAGAATTTATAAACTTGATGAACTCGAATTTATGAAATCAATAGCCACTTTTCTGGGAGCAAAAATAAAGGAAAAGGAAATTGAGAAAGAGAAAGAAGAAATGACAAAGAGGTGGATATTTTCTCAGAAAATGGAAGCGGTGGGAAGATTGGCGGGTGGTGTTGCGCATGATATAAATAATTTGTTAACTGCTGTTCACGGTTTTGCAGAACTTGCTTTAATGAACATAGATAAAGAAAATCCTGCGCATAGTTTTATAGAACAGATAATAAATGCTACTTATAAGAGTGCAAGTGTTGTAAGGCAACTTTTGATATTCTCTAAGAGAAAAAGTGAAGAGAAGAGGGTGTTTAATATAAATGATACAATTGAGAATATGGAGAAAATTCTTAAAAGGACGGTCGGTGAGAATGTTGAGTTGATAAATGAACTTGATAAAAAGTTAAAAAATATTTACGGAGATGAATCTTCTTTTGAGCAGCTTATTTTAAATCTCGTTATAAATGCTAAGGATGCAATGCCGGAGGGAGGTAAAGTTTTTATAAAGACACAGAATATAAAAAAGAACAATAAAGATTATATAGTGTTATCCGTCAGGGATACAGGGATAGGTATAGAAGAGGAAATTATAGATAAAATTTTTGAGCCATTTTTTACAACAAAAAAAGAAAGAGGGACAGGATTGGGGCTTTCCATTGTCTATGAAATTGTTAAAAAACATAAAGGTGAGATAGATGTTAAAACTCAGAAAGGTAAAGGCACAATTTTTAAAATTTTAATACCTGCTGTTACTAAAAAAGAAAAAAGGAAAATAAAGGAAGAAAAAGAGATTGAAATGGGGAGAGGGGAGAAAATTCTTGCTATTGAGGATGATGATATTATTCTTGAAGTTATCAAAAAGATATTAGAGGAGAACAATTATAAAGTTTTAAAAGCAAAAAATATAAAGGAAGCGAGGGAAATACTTGAAAGGGAAAATTACGAAATAGACATGATTATAACCGATTTTATATTACCGGATGGAAACGGAGTGTCATTTTCCAAA
>JAJRUZ010000011.1 GCA_024277525.1 Caldifarciminota bacterium
AACCTCCCTTATTTCATGGTCATATACAATGCTTAAAATTCCTATCATTTCCTTTTTACCCTCTTTAAACTTCTCCTCAACAAGTTTATCCCTTATCAAATCCCTTATTGCTTCCGAGCGGGTTTTATAACCTGCTTTTTCAATATACCTATCAAATTCTTGGAGAAGCTTTTCCTCCATTGATACACCGAATCTTTTCAATTTTGTTACTTTTTCCATAAAAGTGCTACCAAAATTATATTATTTTTGCTTTCAATTTTTCAAAAATATTATCTTGAGACAAGTCTTGAAAATTAAAATTATAAATTTTATAATTTTTAATATGGAAAACAAAACAAGGGACTTGATAAATATATATTTGGAAGAACTTAAAATACTTACACCAATGGTATTGGGTTTGGGTGGTGGTGTTTTTACATTAATATTTTCTGGTAATTTTACATTGCAAAGAATAATTTTTATGCTTTTGGGTATTATATCTTTAATAGGGTTTGCCTTTTTATGGATTAAAAGGTATAATACTTTAAGGCAACTCAAAAGAAAATTTGAAGGAGGAAAACAATGATAGAAATAATTATAACCGTTCTTTTTTTTGTTCCTATCCTTTTAATGGCTTTTTGGCCCTTAATTGCTGAATTAATTGAAAATTTAGAGGCACGTAAAAACAAATAATCAGTGAATTTATCCTTATACCCTTAGGAAATACTTTTTATTTTGGAGTTCACCTCTTTGTTTTCTTCTCTGCCAATTTGTATTTTTAATTCCTTTTCTTTAAAATATTCATTATGAAATCTTTGGAAAACATGATAAAAGAACTTCCACCTGATTTAAGAAAAGAGGTCATGGATTTTATTGAATTTTTATTGAGTAAGAAGAAAAAGAAGAAAAGAAAAAAATTAAGGATGGATTGGGCAGGCGGATTGAAAGAATTTCGTGATAAATTCACTTCTCTGGAACTCCAAAAAAAGGCTCTTGAGTGGTGGGGGATTGAGATACCTTGTTGATACAAATATATGGCTTGAGATACTGCTTTCCCAAGAAAAAGCGAAGGAAGCCTAAAAATTTTTGGAAAGTATCCCTCTTAATTTAATTTCCGTTACCGATTTCTCTCTTTATTCAATCGGAATAATGCTCAATAAATTGAGAAAATCTTCATTGTTTAAAAAATTTCTCACCGATATAGAAAACACTTCTATTGAAATTTTAAGATTGGGTTTTTTGATTTGAAAAAGGTTTTAAATACAATGAAAAAATTCAATCTTGATTTTGATGGTGCTTATCAATATGCAGTGGCAGAGAAGCATGATTTAAAGATAATAAGTTTTGATAAGGATTTTGATGGGGCGGAAAAAGGGAAATTAACCCCGAAAGAAGTGTTGAAGGGAAAATAACATAATTTTCCGCAAAACGAAACTTTAATTTATCATTTTTACAATTGTAAAAGTGACGAAGTGAGGTTTTGAAGAAAAAGATTTGTCCTCCCTCTCCAAAGGGAAATTTCTTATTTCCCTATTTCGGGGTCTGCAGGTTGTCCGAAAACTAATAACTGATTTGATAGGGATTTTCAGTGTCGGGTATAATTCGGTTTAAAGGGAGGTAGGGGAAAATGGCAAATTTTATACCTTACACACAAGATCAATTATTACTTTTGCCACCTGACATAAGGGAATTTATTCCCGACGGGCATATAGTGTATTTAATAGACGAAATTGTTGAATCCTTAGATTTATCCTGTTTTTATAAAAAGATAAAAAATGATGGTGGAGGGAGACCTTGTTATCATCCGAAAATGCTTTTGAAGGTTTTATTTTATGCATACAGTATGGGGGTAAGAAGTTCCGGGAAAATAGCGGAGAGATTAAGGAGTGATGTATTTTTTATGTATTTATCAGGGATGCAGTGTCCTGATTTCAGAACAATAAGTGATTTCAGGAAGAATAACATAAAGGAGATAGATAAAATTGAGGACGAGAAATACGGAGAGAGGGAGGAGATTTATAAAGAGTTGATAAGGAAGGGGAATTTAAAGAAAAAGATAGAGGAGGCTAAGAGGAAATTGGAGGAGAGGGGTTGGAAGGAGATAAATACTACGGATTTTGATGCCAGATTTATGAAGCATGCGGATAATAGCAGGAATTTGTATTATAATGTTCAATTGGCTGTGGATGAGAACCAGATAATAGTTGCGAATGATGTTGTTTGGGATAAGACCGATCAGCATCAGTTTATACCCATGTATGAAAAAATTATAGAAAATATTAATAAAAAGCCTAAGGAGATATGTGCGGATGCAGGGTATTATACAAACAAAACTTATGTTTATATTTACAGAAATAAAATAAATGCTTATCTTCCTGATCAAATGTTTGAGAAAGAGGTAAAAAATGGGAAGGTTAAGATTTCAAGGTTTGATAAGAGAAATTTTAAGTATGAACCAAGGAAAGATATTTACAAATGTCCTTTAGGAAAGTCATTATTTTATAAAAGAAGTTTTACAAAGAATGGGGTGAGATACAAAATTTATGAGGGAGAGAGTTGTGAAAAATGTGAAGTTAAAAGGTTTTGTACGGTGAGAGTTCATAGAGAAATTACGGTTTCAGAAGCTGATTTTATGATGGAAGAAATGCGGAAGAAATTATCTGCTCCTGAAGGTAAAAAGAAATACATTAAGAGATTGTATACAGTTGAACCGGTTATAGGGGATATAAAAAGGAACATGGGATTTACATATTTTCTTTTACGAGGGCTTGAAAAAGTAAAAGGGGAATTTAATCTGATATGCATTGCTCATAATATAAAAAAGATTTATAAACTGCTTAAAGGAAAGAAGTTGAGTTTAGGGGTGAAAAG
>JAJRUZ010000012.1 GCA_024277525.1 Caldifarciminota bacterium
AGTTTTAATGACAAATCCCTGGATAAGGATATTAAAGGCAAGTTCCGATAATAATTTTTATGTTTTTGATTCAATATATGTTTCCGCAACCGGTTCAATAGCAATCTATGATATTGACGGAAACGGAATAAATGAGATAATCTGGTCCGGAAACGATACAACGAGGATATTTGAGTGGCAGGAAACCGGAATGAGTGAAAACTCAAAAGTAAAAAGTCAAAAGTTAAAAGTGAATTTCAGGAATCTTGCAGCCTCGGTATCCTTACCGCGAGATTATAAAATTTACAACATAACGGGAAGAATAATCGCGACTCGGAAGTCGCTCCTACAGGGAAAACTCAAAAAAGGAATATATTTTATAAAAACAAAGAAAAAAACCTTTAAAATAATAAAGATAAAATGAAAAGGTTAACGGAAAAAATATCCCCTATGCTTCCTTTTAAAGAGGGAGGACATGGTAAAGATATTTATTTTATAAATATAAAAACTTATTGTGTCCCGGCCGAATATTTCCTGCACTCCGGGGTATAGAGCGGTGTCGAATCTTTAATCTCCAATTCATGATCCCGCTTCCCGAAATCCCGAAACCCGATAATTGTAATTTAAATTCCCGTAAAAAGGAGTTTTTATTTTTTCTTTAAGAAAGGTGTTATTAACTCAAGCGGAAGAGGTAGTATTGTGGTTGAGGCATTTTCGGTTGCAATTTCGGTCAAGGTCTGCAAGAATCTTAACTGAAGCGCAACAGGACTTTGTTCAATCATTTTTGCTGCATCTAATAATTTCTGTGCAGCCTGAAATTCTCCCTCTGCAGCAATTATTTTCGCCCTTCTCTCCCTCTCTGCCTCCGCCTGCCTTGCCATTGCTCTCTGCATCTCTTGAGGTAAATCAATGTGCTTCACCTCAACCATTGAGACCTTAATTCCCCAGGGATCGGTATGTTCATCTATTATCTGTTGTAATCTTGCATTGATCTTTTCCCTTTCCGCTAAGAGTTCATCAAGTTCTGCTTGCCCACACACACTCCTCAAAGTTGTCTGAGCTAATTGACTTGTTGCATAAAGAAAATCCTCCACTTCAATTATTGCCTTTGCAGGCTCAACAACCCTGAAATAAACAACCGCATTTACTTTCACGGACACATTGTCCTTTGTTATCACATCCTGAGGAGGAACATCCATTGCTATTATTCTTAATGATACTTTAACCATCTTATCAATAATAGGTATTAAGATAATAAGACCAGGACCTTTAACAGTATGAAATTTACCAAGACGAAAGATTACACCCCTTTCATACTCCCTTAATATTCGAATCATTGAGGCAAGGACGAAAAACACAAGAATTAAAATATAAATCCAAATCATATTTAACTCCTCTTAGATTTACAAGGAATTGAACCTATCATTTTAATTTTTTAACTTTCAATTTTAAACCTTCAAAGCCATCAACAATAATTTTTTCTCCCTTTTTTATCTCTTCATCAGAAATTGCTTTCCATATTTCACCATGCACAAACACAGCTCCTTCCTTATCTTTCCTAATGTCTGTTTTTGCAATTCCCTTTTCCCCAAGCATTCCTTCTTTTCCGGTTACGGCTCTCTTCCTCTGTGCCTGAACTGCTTTCATTATTACTATGAAAAAGAAAAGAAAAGTTGTGATTAAGACAACAAATATGGCGAGTCTTGACACCCTGAGGAAAGGAACATCGGACTTAAAAAGGAGAAGGGAACCCAAAAGCAAAGATAATACACCTCCTGCTCCCAGAATTCCATGCGACTGAATTTTTATCTCCATTAAAAACAATACCATTGAAAAGACGATTAACAAAACCCCCGCATAGTTCACCGGCAGTGTTTGAAAGGAATAAAAAGCAAGAATTAAACATATCGCTCCTATTACACCGGGAAATATTGCACCGGGATGTGTTATTTCAAAAAATAGACCGTAAAAACCCAAAATAAGTAAAATATAAGCAACCGTAGGGTTTGAAATCACCATTAAGATTCTCTCCCTTAATCCCATCTGAATTCTCTTTATTTCTTTATCCTTTATTTCAATTTTTTTCTTTACTCCTTTTATCTCTACTTCAAGTCCGTTTAATTTTTTAATCAAAGAATCGACAGAGATTGCAACTATGTCAATAACATTCTCTTTCAAGGCTTCTTCTGCTGTAACGGATAAAGATTTTCTGACCATATCTTCAAGAATTTTTACATTTCTTCCTCTTTTTTTACCGATACTTTTCATATAGGAAGCTGCATCATTAAGGACTTTTTTTATCATTACCGTATCCATCTGACCTTGTATTGCAACAGGATGTGCTGCTCCTATGTTGGTTCCCGGTGCCATAGCAGCTACATGTGCAGCAATCGTTATAAACGCTCCGGCAGATGCAGCCCTTGCTCCCGGAGGAAATACATATACACATACAGGAACATCACTTTCAAATATCCTTTTAATTATCATCCTCATTGATTCGTCAAGTCCGCCCGGTGTATCAAGTTGGAGAATATACACATCAGCATTATCCCTCTCTGCATCTTTTATGGTTTTTATTATAAATTCCGCACCGGGAGGATTTATAATACCTTCATATTTAGCTAAATAAATAACCGAAAATAAAATTAGATCAAACCTTAGCATAACTCTCCCATCTCACACTTTCTTTAATTTTTTCAATTACATCTTCCACTTTTATATTCTCTGCCTCTGCATAAAAGTTCAATATGATTCTGTGTCTTAAAACAGGAGTTAATAAGTAATCTATATCTTCTATCTCCACCGAAGATATACCTTTTAATAATGCCCTTGCCTTTGCTCCGATTATCAAAAACTGTGATGCCCTTGGACCTGCTCCGTATCTTACATATTTTTTTATAAGGTCAATTTGTGTTGTTTCGGGTCTTGTTTCCCTCACCAATTTCACAGCATATTTTATTATAAAATCAGGAACAGGAATCCTTTTTGCAATGTTCTGAATTTCGAGTATTTCTTTTTTACTTAAAATCTTTTTATACCTGACTTCCTCTTTTTCAACAAGTTTTACAATATCAATTTCTTCTTCCTCGGAAGGATAATCTATTCTTATTTCAAGCATAAATCTATCAAGCTGTGCCTCGGGTAACGGATATGTTCCTTCCTGTTCAATAGGATTTTGGGTTGCAAGAACAAAAAACGGCTCTTCAAGTGTATAAGTGATACCGGAAACAGTAACCCTTTTTTCCTGCATTGCTTCAAGCAATGCAGACTGAGTTTTAGGCGGAGTCCTGTTTATTTCATCCGCTAAAAGACAATTCGTGAATATGGGACCTTTTACAAACTTAAATTCTCTTTCTTTTGTCTCAGGATTCTCGTAAATAACTTCTGTTCCCGTAATATCAGAAGGCATTAAATCCGGTGTAAATTGAATTCTTTTGAAATTAAGATCAAGAAGAGAAGCAAGATTCTTAACAATCATTGTCTTTGCAAGTCCGGGTACTCCCACAATAAGTGCATGCCCTTTCGCTATTAAAGTAATAAGGATTTGTTCTATTACTTCTCTTTGACCTACAATTGTCTTTGCGAGTTCCTGTTTTACTTTATCAAATTTTTCTTTTATTTTTAATATTTCCTTCATTTGATAATTATAACATATTTAAATGTCAAGAATAAATCTTGTTTCAAAAATATTTTTATCTTTTTTTAAATAATACTCATGATAGGTAACCGCCTTTATATCTTTCTTTATTTTGTGTTTCTCCTGTGAAAATTTTTCTCCCTTTAAAATGAGTTTTACTTTTTTATCCTTTATTTCAACATCAGAATCTTTCCATATGAAATTTTCGGTTTCAAAGAAAAAAAGGAGTTCCCTTAAAACATCCAGAATTAAAAACTGCTCATCCGGAAACTCAACCTCAATTTTTCTCTCTTCCCTTATTTCAATACTTTCGGTATAAACAAGGGTCTCCGCAAGCAAAGTTGCACATATTTTTATTAATCTCTCCAAACTTTTTGCCCTTACAATATAACCTATATCAGCAGTATGCTCAATCTCTATAATTTCTTCTTCCATTCGGAAAGTAAAAGTTTTGCAGTGCTTTTTATACCCACGTTTGATTCCTTTGTTAAGTTTTCAATTACCTTAAGCCATTCTTCGGTCGGTTCAAAATTTCTTAATGTTCTTAATATTAATATTCTTACTTCCTGCGGTTTTGTTCTTTTTGAAGAAAAAACTCCCTCTGGTTTTAATGCTTCAATGAGTGCATCACCGACTTCATAAACTTCATTGAAATTTGAAAGTGCAATAAGGGTTTCTCTTACTACACTTAAAGGGGGTTCAGGAGAAAATCTCCCTCTTTTCTCAATAAATTTTAAAAGAACAGGAATTAATTCTTTAATTTTATATTTTCCTATCAATCTTATTGCATTTATTTTTTCATTTTCATTTCCTTTTTCTAAGATATCACTCAGCATCTTTGTACTCTCCTTTAAATTATTTATAATCATGGCTTCAAGAGATTTTGCTCTTATTTTTTCACTCGGATGGTTTAAAAACCTCCTCATGATTTCAGGAGAAATATTAATCTTTTCATCAATTATGGTATCAAAAAATATTTCAAGTGTTTTAAACGGTTTTTCCTTTTTTATTTCTTCTTCTATATATTCCCTTTTACCCTTTACTCTTTCTTTCAACATCTCTTTAACAAGGTCAGAAAGCAGAGGCTCTTTTTCTACCTCTTCAAACAAGTAAGGAATTGCAACAGATTCCAGAATTCTGAAAAGAACCCTTATTCTCAACATTTCATCCTTTTTATCGGATTTTCTTATTTCCACATATTTTGCCTTTAAACATTCAAGAAATTCTTTTTCTATTTCCTCATCCTCTATTTTTAAAATCATTTCAGCAAAGTCCTGCACCTCTTCATAAATCCCTTTCTTTATTGCCTCTTTCATATAACCAAAAAATAATTTTACAAATTCTCTTATAACCTCTTCGTCTTTTTCTTTTTTTATGTAAAAGAGAGTTTTTTTGAATAAAATTTCTTCATTTTTTTCTTTAATTTGGGATATGAACTCAAGTGTTTTCCTTCTCATAAGAAGTGAAGGGTCAGATAGGTTCTCTGCAATTCTTGAAAAAATTTCTGTTTTTTCCTCTTCACTTAATTCCGGCAAAATTTCTTTTATGATTCTTTTATTCTCCTCTTTTAATAACTCCTCTCTCGGTACTTCAAAAATTTTTTCTCTTTCTTTTTTAAGAATCTCCTCCCTTTCGGGGATAAATTTTAATATCTTTCTTATTTTTAAGGCTCCTTCAACATTTTCTTCTTTTTCCATCTTTTCAAGTTCTTTTTCAAGTGTGTCTCTTATTTTTAAAGCCTCTTCGGTTTTAAGATTTGAAAGACTTTTGAGAACTTTTTCATCTTCCGGCAATGAAATAAAAAGTTCCCTTATGTCCTCGGATTTTAAATCTTTTATTATCTCATTAAGTCTTTCAATCCATTCTTCGGACCTTTCGGGCACCGCTTTAATTGCTTCAAGTAAATTTTTTATTCTTTTTTCGGTATCCTCAGGAATCTTTTTAATTGCCTCAAGTTCATCCCCGAGCGCAACATAAACTTTTTGGTTTATAATAATATTCTCAAGTGTCTCACTTTCTTTCAAGTTTTCCACCCCGCCCTCTTTTTTTACATCAGAGGGTCTTTTTGAAAAAATTGAAAGTAAATTTTTTATCTCTTCTTCATTTACCTCATAGACAAAGGAGATTGATTGAATTTCAAATTCATTTATTAATTCCCTTATTTTTTCAACTGCATGCAATCTTTGGTTCGGAAACTGCACACCATCTACAATAAGATTGTTTTCATAAACCGAAATTGTGAAAGATTTTCTTTCTTTTAAAAGTTTATTAATTAAGTTTTTAAACCTCTCAATGTTTTCAATCACAATTCTTGAATTTTCAGGATAGATTCTGTAAGATTCAACTGCTCCGAACAATGCAATCAGACATTCCCTCATTTTAGGGAAATCCTTATCTTCGGGAGGAGGTGTGTAAGGTACTTCCTTTCTTTTCAGAATTTTTCTCTTTTCAAGCAGTTTTTTAATGTCCTCTCTTTCTTCGAGTCGTTTAGCAAGTTCAGCAAGTTTTGCACTTGCTTCCATTGCCTCTTTTGTCTCACCTGCTAATTTTGAATGAAAGGCAAGGGTGCCTGTAAGAACTTCCTCAGGAATCTCTTTTAATTTTTTTGCTATCTCTGCTATCCTTCTGTGGAGTTTTGTCTTTGCATCATCCGAAAGCTTTTCATAAATGAATTTTCTAAAATTTTCATTTATAAAAGCATATCCATCCCTTCCGTAAGGTTCAAGTATATGAAATTCTACTCCCTTGTCCGCCAGATCAATGAATCTTCCGGGATTTATACCTATATATTTTGCTGCAACACTTATTTTAAAAGACTTTCCAAGAACAGAAAGAGAAATTATAAAGTTCTTCAATTCTTTATCAAGTGATTTTATTTTTTCCATATATATGCTTTCGATACCACGGGGTCTTTTTTCCGGAAATTCTCTTAAAATAAACTTTCCGCTTTGTATTACTATCCATTCTTTAAAAACGGCATATCTTATACACTCTTCAATTATGTAAGGTACACCTTTTGAAATTTCCAAAATCCAATTTTTAAACTCATTATCTATCTCTGCTTCGGGTAATAATTTCTGAATGTATTCAATAACCTCATTTTGCTTAAGGGAATTCAACTCTATCTCTTTTACTTTCCACTCTACGGGAACCGTACCTGCTGTTATAATACCCTTAAATTCATCGGAAATTTCTTTTAAAAATTTATTTGAGTACTCATCAATATACTCAACATCATCCGCTATTATAAAATCAATCTCTTTGTTATCAATTTTTCTTTTTAATTCAAAAGGAACCTCTTCAAACCCCGCATTTAAAAGTTCGCAAAAAGTCGAAAAAGGGACATCTTTTAGGTCTTCTTTGAAACTCACAAATATATATTTTTTCCCTTCTTTTATTAAACTTTCCACAACATAGTTGAGAATTCTTGTTTTTCCGATGCCATGAGTTCCTTTAATATGTATGGGGAGAACCGGGTGCTGAATAAATGTCATTATTTCCTTTATTTCTTTTTCTCTATTTACAATCTCTTCCGGTGTGCTTTTCTCCTTTAAAAATTTTTCTTTTTTAATCTCATCTTCCACCTCTGAATAGAATCTGTATTGGAATTTTCCTCTCCTCTTTCCGAAATATAAAGCAGAATCCGCTTTTTCAAAAAGTTCGGCTATTGTCCTTCCATCGTCCGGAAATACAGTAATACCGATACTCGCTCCTATGTGGATTTCTTCCCTTGGAATATTTATTCTGTAAGGGAAATTTTTTATTGATTCAAGTAATTTTTCACTTTTTTCTTTTAAAAAATCCTTATCTTTTGCTTTTAAAAGAATCACAAATTCGTCTCCTGCGTATCTGATTAACTCCTTTTCCTCCCCTTGGGTTACAGTATACAAACACTTGGCAACCCCTCTTAACACTTCATCTCCCGCGAGATGACCGAATTTATCATTTATTTGCTTAAAATTATCAAGGTCAAATATTATAAAACTTCCTTCTCCCCATTCTTTCAAAATTTCCTCTCCTCTTTCAAAAAGAAATCTTCGGTTTTTCAGACCTGTTAATTCATCAAGATAAATTTCAAATTCATTTTTCATATTTTTTACCCTATAATTTAATTTTAAAGCAATTCTATTACAAATTTTCAAAGGTTCAATCCCTTATTAATTAATTCTGATCGAAATGATAAAAGAATTATTAAACAAAGAACTTGATAATTTTTTGGATAATTTATCAAAAAAAGAACTCGAAGATATGGTTTCCCTTCATCTTGCGCCGAATTATGAACCGCTTCCTGTATGGATTAAAAGCGGGAAAGGTTCCAAAATGTATGATATAGATGAAAGGGAGTATATTGATTTTATAGGTTGCTATTCCGCTTTATCTCACGGACATCTTAATGAAAAAATTATCGAAAGGGTTATAAAACAGATACAGAGATTAACTTTAACAGGGAGACATGTAATTTATCCCGAACTTGCTCTTTTTTCAAAAGTCCTTGCAGAATATACAGGATTAGAAATGGTGTTACCGATGAATTCAGGAGCAGAAGCGGTTGAGACCGCAATTAAAGTGGCGAGGAGATGGGGATACATGGTAAAAAAAGTAGAGCAGGATAAGGCAGAAATAATAGTTATGGAGAGAAACTTTCACGGAAGAACAACAACTATTGTAGGTTTTTCAACTGAAGAAACATACAGGAAGGGTTTCGGTCCTTTTACACCGGGGTTTAAACTGGTGAAATTCGGAGACATAAATGAGATAAAGAAAGTGATAAATAAAAATACCGTTGCTGTTTTACTTGAACCGATACAGGCGGAGGGTGGAGTTCATGTTCCTTATGATGGATATTTAAAAGATGTAAGAAGATTATGCGACGAAAATGACATCTTAATGATACTTGATGAGATTCAGACAGGAATGGGAAGGACGGGTAAGCCTTTTGCTTACATGTGGGAAAATATAAAACCTGATCTTCTTACCGTGGGAAAGGCACTCGGAGGAGGAATAATGCCTGTGTCTGCTGTTTGCGGAAAGCGGGAAATTTTATCTTTAATGACACCCGGATCACACGGAAGCACATTCGGAGGAAATCCGCTTGCATGTGCAATAGGAATTGAGTCAATTCTCGAAATGGAGAGAAAAAAATTAGATAAGGAAGCAAAAGAGAAAGGTGATTATTTAATAAAAAAACTGAAAGAAATTGATTCACCGAAAATAAAAGAAATAAGGGGTAAGGGTTTATTGACAGGGGTGGAAATAAAAAAGGAATTCGGAACAGGCAAAAAACTTGCGAAAATTCTTTTGAAATACGGTGTAATAACAAAAGAAACCCATTTAACAACGGTCAGGATTACACCTCCTCTTATAATAAGTTATGAAGAGATTGATGAAGGAGTGGAAAGATTTAAAAAGGGACTAAGCGAACTTTAATATTTAAATCACATAAGAGTAGTTTTCCAATTATGAAAAACAGGATTTTTCTTTAATGGAAAATTTTATCGATATAAAATAAATGAGCAAAATCTCAAACATACATCTGAATCTTGCTTCTCCCAAAACACCTGTTGAAAATATTAAAGGAATTAAAATTAAAAGTAAAAGCAATGTGTCTCTGGAAGTCAGTAATTTTTTCAAAAATAAAACTAAAAGCAAAATGTTATAAAATACCGCAAAAACCAGTATAAATAAACCTTTTAAATTTAAAAGGGACAACCTTTCTTTAAAAAATTTCCTAATACCATTCAAAATCTTTCCTTTCAAAATTAATCTGAAAACTTCCTGCTGAATGGGTGTTTTTATTTCTTTACCGGTTATATAATATATAAACGGCTTAAAAGAAATCGGAGAAATCAACGTGTTTAGTGAAAAAATTGTGTGAGTCAGAAAAAATATCAAAGGGTATTTTTTTATTTCCCTTAAACTCGTTTTTATCATCTGATAGTATAAATCTTTTTCCCTGTAATCGGGTTTCAATTCCTTCATGAGGATATCACTCATTTTTTTTCTTGCTTCTGAATAAGTAATTTTCTCCTTTATTGCCTTTGCAAAAGGAACATAATAGGTTAATAAATTGGTTGGAATTACGGATGAAAAACCGAAAAACCCGGCTCTAAGATAAATAAAAAAAGCCCATAAAAGAGCAGAGAAATAAGGAATGAAAAAATATATAAAAGTTTTTTTTAATTCCTTTTTTATCAAAAAGTAAATTGCAACAAAAATCGGCAATGAAAGTCCGACCGGCTTAAGATAGGGTATTGTTGAAAGAAGAATTACAGCATAAATTACTTTGTCCTCTTTTAAAAATAAATAAAGAAAAAAAAGAAAAAAACCGAAAATGAAATCAACCGTAGGAAAAAGAGAGTGGAAATTTAAATTGGGAGACAAGATAAAGAATAAAGAATAAAGAATAAAAGTCCTGTTATCAAAACGTTTAAATAAGAAAAAGATTAAGAAAACGGAAAGAAGAACATTTAAGAAAAAAGATATTAAAGGAGATTTATAAAAGAGATAAAAAAAAGAAAGAATTAAAGGAAATAAGGGCGTCCTGTATGTTTCAAATTTCCCTTCCCTTTGAAAACCCTTACCCTCAGAAAGAGAAATTGCAAGTTCATGGTATTCCTTTGCATCTGATACCGAGTTTAAAATCCTTTTCTGTTCTTTAAATCCCTCTATTGCATAAAAAAATCTTATTATGATTAATAAAAAAATAAAAAATATTAAAAGTCTGTTATTTTTTTTAATCCAGTTCAGGATAATTTTGTTTATTACTTATGCAAAGTTTTTTAAAAGCATCATAAGTCCAGGGCATCTTTTTTTTGAAAACTTTTAAAATACATTTAGCATATTCCCTTATTTCAAATTGAGCATGTATGTCAAGTCTGAGTTTGAGAAAGTTCATTAGACTCCTTGCATTTACAGTCCAGTAAAATTGAGTATAGGTTGACATAGGGCACACAATCCTTGCAATCTCTCTCGCAATACCCTTTTCAAGGAGTTCTTTATATACTCTGAAAGACTCTTCCTGAATTTTTTTTATTTTTTCAAGTAATATTTTTTCTTCTTTAACATCTGCGAATTCACTCATCTGTTTATCTTTTTTTGACTGAACCCTCAATTTTGAAGGCATATAAAATTCATCGGGATATTTTGTGTATCTACCCGATATTTCATTAAAAGAACCCCACCTGTGCCTGAACCATTGTCTTGCAACAAAAATAGGACATTTGACATGAAACTTAAAAACAGAATGCTCAAAAGGTGTCATATGCTCATGTTCCATAAGATAAAATATAAGATTCCTGTCCTTTTCCTCTCCTTTTAATCCTTTGCCATGAGAAACCCTTGCCGCCTGAACAACTGCTTTATCCCCTCCCATAAACTCAACAAGTCGTAAAAAGCCTTTATCAAGAACCTTGAATTCCATTATTTACCTCCCTCTGTTATGTTCTTCTCGATTAAAAAGGCAAATATATGTAAAATCAATCCATGCGCCTCCTGAATTCTCGGGGTTGAATGTGAGGGAATCCTTATTACAACATCACAAATCTCATGAACAGGGGGATTTTCCGCTCCTGTCAAATATATTATTTTTAAACCCATATCAGAAGCAGTTTTACAGGCTCTGTTAATATTTTCGGACTTTCCAGAAGTGGATATTACAATTAAAATATCTCCTTCTTCTCCGAGTGCGGATACCTGTCTTGAAAAAACATTTTCAAATCCTGTGTCATTTGAAATTGCAGTTAATGCGGATGTATCGGTAGTTAATGCAATTGCCTTTATACCTTTCCTGTTTTCAATTTTATATTTTCCTACCATTTCAGCCGCAAAATGCTGAGCATCAGCGGCAGAACCACCGTTCCCGCATATAAGAATCTTTCCTCCCTCTTTTAAAGTTTCAATAATTAAATTCACACCTTCCTCAATCCTTTCTACAAATTTTTCCATTTTTCTCTTTACCTCAATAGATTCCTCGATTTCGGAAAGAATCAGGTTTTTCATATTATTCGACCTTAATCAGAAGGGATCGAACCTTTCAAAAACCAAAATTTTAAAAATTTCACCCATCGCTTCGGGATGAAGCAAATAATTAAGTTGTGTCTTAAATTTTATGCTCTCTCTTATGTCTAATTCTCTCTCGAATTTAAAAATTTCATCTATACTTTCCTTTAAAATAAATTCTTGCATTTTGTATGAACAAATCAATTTAAAACCTGACGTTTCAAATTTTTTAATTAAAAAATCCATGTTAATTGTCCTGGTTATGTCTTTTTTTCCTATTTGTTTGTAAAAATCCCTATCAGTTTTATGCTTAAAAAATACCCTGGCTGTTCCTTCTTTTTTTCTGAAAATTTCATTTATGTTTTCCATATAATCTATCACAATAAAATACCCCTTTTTGAGTTTCTTTCTGATATGTTTTAAAAAAGGCATAATGTCATCTGAGTATTCAAAATACACATTTTCTTTAATTTTGTCATCAAACTCCTGCAGAAAAGGGTCGGTGTATTCAAAAAGTTCTTCTTCAAAGTTTTGAGTACTTACATAAATTTCATAGAATTTTCCATTCTTTTTAATTAATCTTCTGAACGGAAAAGCATCAAAAAGTTCAATGGCAAGGATAAATCCTTCAAATTTTTCAATTTCATCAATATCATTAAAATAGCTCACTCTATTTTTTAATTTCTTCTTTGCTTTGTTTAAAAGCGAATCAGAGAATTCCAAGAAATAATATTTTATATCAAATATTTTTAAAAAATTTTGCGCAAATATTCCTTCACCACCCCCTATTTCCAAAAAACAAGGGTTTTTGAATCCTTTTATTCTTTTCTGCACAAAGTTTTTTATTATAAAGGAGAGAGCAAGAGAAAAATTTGAAGGTGTTATAAAATCTTCTGTCAAAGAAGTTTTGTTTCTGTAATATCCCTTTTCTCCGTAAAGAGCATTTTTCATAAATTCTTTAAAAGAAATCAGTTTTTTTCTTTCAATTCTCTCCATATGAAATCTTTTGATTTTTTCAAAAGTTCTGATGTAAAAGAAGGTCCGTGTCCTGGATAAAATCTGCCATCAAGTTCAAAAAGAAAATCAAGCGTTTTTTTCAGCTCCTTTTTATTCCTTACAAAAAGTGATATTCTCGGTCTTTTTATAAAAGGATTAGGTCCTATGAGGGTGTCTCCTATAAAGTAATTATTACCTATCTTAAAGGTACATGAACCGGGTGTATGTCCGGGAGTTTCAAAAATTTTTAATCCTAAATTATGAAGTTCTATTGCATCTTTATCAAATTTTTCAAACCTTGCAAAATTTTTTAAAAATTTGAGTAAAAAATAAACAAAATTTGAATAAAGTGAACCTTTTGAAGGAGGCAAGTCAATTATTCCTTTTTTTACAAATTCATAATCCTTTTCATGAATAAAAACTTTTGCTCCTGATTTTTTAAGATATGAGACACATCCTATGTGATCCCAGTGCCCGTGAGTGATAAACACATAATCGGGTTTTATATTTAACTTTTCAATTCTTCTTTTCTCAGAAGGAGTGCCGGAATCAATGAAGATTATTTTGTTATTAAGTTTTATAATATAAAATATTGAGTAAAAAGATGAGACTCTTTTTATCTTAAAGCTCAATGAACCTCTGATGATATATTCTCAAAAGTCCGATATTTACATTTTTTCTTGCAAATGTTAGAAGAAATCCCTTAAATTTCGGCGGATTTTTTGAAATAATTAAAAGTTTATCTCTTGTAAAAATATATATAATTGTTTTCTTACCCGGATTTATTTTTTTAAAGAAATTGACTATCTCTTTTCTATCCTGAGGAGGAAGGGTGAAGTTTATTTCCTCGTATACCGCATGTCCTTCTTCATCTGTAACTATTACTCCGTTTACATCCGGGTTTTTAAGCATTTCTTTTATATAAAAATAACCCTTTTTCCCTTTTGTTACCTGTTCCATTTCAATTTTTTAAGTGCCCATTTAAGTGTTACAAAATTTGTATCTTTCTTAAATTCCACAAAGTTCCATTTACCGTTTGATTTAAATCCTATCTCGGGTTTTTCACATTCTACAATGACCTCCTGAGGCTCCCCGATTCCCCATTTTTTAAAGTAAGGAACAAGAATGGTGATAAAAGAAAGGAGTTCCTCATCCTTTTTAACTTTTTCTATTTCTTTTATATCTCTTAAAAATTCAAAAACTTTTACTTCTTCTCTTTCTTCCTCTTCAATCTTAACTTCTTCTTTTATTTCTTCTTTTATCTCTTCTTCAAATTTTACCTCTTCACCTTTTTTCTCTTTTATTTTTCTTAATTTTTCCCTTAAATGTCTTTCCTTTTCCGTGTCCTTTTGTTCACGGGCAATTTTTATCCATAAAGTAATTGCCTTTTCGGACAACGGATTTGTTCTCAAATAATCCTTTAAAAGAGTCTCAGCCTCTGCTAAAAGATTGTGTTCAATATACTCCTCAACAAGTTCTAAAAGTAACGTTGATCTCGGATCATAAAAAAGTTTTTCCTCTTTCATACCAGCATCTTTCTCCTGTCTATTTCAAGTAAGAGCGTTCTCAAAAGGGAAACCATTCTTTCAATTTTATTTTTTAAATCACCGCTTGCAAATTGAAGTGCCTTTTCCCACGCTTTTAAAGCACCTTGTAAATCACCGAATCTGATCCTTACAAATCCCATTCCATAATAACCTAAGGGATTATGTGGATCCCTTCTCACAACCTGATAATATTCCTGAGAAGCAAGACGATAATTTTTAAGGATATAATAGAGGTCTCCGAGAAACAGATGAGCCATTATGAAATCAGGATAAAGGGAAATAGCCCTTTTTAAAAACGCTTCTGCTTCCAAATACTTTCCTTTTTTAACCATCTCCCTTGCTTTTAAAAACAGACTTTCCGCCTCTCTTTTTGCCTTTTCCTCTTCCGCTTTGTCTTTTTCTTTGAAATCAATGATTCCTTTTTCATACAAATTGGCTATATATTTTGCAATTTCAATTGATGGAATCCTGAATTCATTTAAAATATCTTCTATTTTCTTTTTTCCGTCTATAAGGGATAGAATTTTCCATTCAAGAGGCGAAAGATCAAGTGAGGATGCACCTTCGTGAATCCATTTTTCAGATAAAAAGGGTATGACAGAATAGGAAGGTATTCTTTTTGAAATTTCTTCCCATTCATCAAGTCTTCTGGAACTTTCAAGTAAAATGTCTTGAATATCAAAAGAAAAGACCTCGGGCAAAACCTCTCCGTCTCCTTTTTTCTCCTCAAACCTGAAATCTCCCTGTCTCCAAGAAAGAATTTCAAACATTCTGTTTTCATTCACATCCCTTACTATTTTTAAAACAGGCTTTAAATTCTTAACTTTTGAAGAAAGATCAAGAAGAAGTTCCCTTTCGTTAAATTTTAAATCTTCCCTTATTTCTTTTGAGAAACCTGCTTGTTTCAATCTGGTGTAAAGTAAATCGTCTCCCAGGATGGTTATTAATTGTAAAAACCCGTTTTTTAATATAATCTCTGCAGAATTTTTCTCTTTCTCAAGTATGCTTTCAATTTTAATTTTACCCGTCTTTCTGTTCATGGAAAGAATTTGAAGGAAATCTGCAAGCGAGAGCTCTTCAAGTTTTCCTTCAATAGGCATTAAATTCTCACCTCCTTTTCGAGCATTTTAAGCCACTTAAGGGCAAGAGAGGTATATTCCCTTGCCTTATTTGCAAGCGGAGAATTTTCTGAAATCTTTATCACTTTACTCCATTCTTCAATTGCTTTTGCATACTTACCGATCAAAGCATAACTTACACCGAGATAAAAATGAAGTTCTTCCTTTAAATACATTTCCTTTTCACATTCTTTTAAAATTTGTATTGCTTCTTTATATTTACCTTTAGCAGTATAATCTATTCCTCTGAGTAAATTCAAATAACTTTTAAAATTCATTTTTTCAAGGAGTCCCATAGATTTTTTGAATTCTTCCTCCTTCTTTGCCCTTAAAGAAGCCCTTCCGTAAGCATAAATGATTTCTCCATCGGTAGGGTATTTTTTTATTAAATTTTCATATTCTTTTAGTGCCTCCTCATATCTCTCAAGTTTTTCAAGTAATTCGGAAAACCACAGCAAAATTCTTTTATTCGGTTTTGACTTTTTAAGAACCCTTCTTAAAGCAAAAAGTGCCTCATTAATTTCTCCCTTTCTTTCTTTTATCCTTGCAAGCAAAAGTAAAACATCCACATACTCTTTTCCTTTTTTCAGAATTTTCATTATTTCTTCCTCTGCTTTATCATATCTTTTTGTCCTGAAATAAATATGTGCGAGATGAAACCTTATTTTATCATCCGGTTTTTCTTTTAAAAGTTTTAAGAAATAGCTTTCCGCATTTTCGAAAAATCCGAGATTTTCATAAGTAAGTGCAAGAAGGTAAAGAATTTCTTTGTCCTCAGGGAATTTTCTTATCAAAGAAAGTAAAATCTTTTCTGCTTCCTCAAAGTTTTTCTTCCTTAAAAGAATTCTTACTTTTTTAATTTCTTTTTCTTTGTCCCCTTCAAATTCTAAAATCTCCTTCTCAGGGAAAATTCTTGATTCAATCGGTTTGGGTGAACCCTCTATTGCGAATAGATATTGAAAAACAAATGCTCTTTTATCACTTTTCTCAATATCAATATTTTTCTCTTCTAAATTTGACAAAAGATATGCTGCATAAGAGAAGTCAGGGGCAACCCTTAAAGCCTCCCTTAACATCTCCTTTGCTTTATTTTCTTCTCCTGTTTCAATCAAAATCTTTCCGTAGAGTGTAAGATAAAAAGGATTTTCCTTTTCCACTTCATTTATTTCTTTTATATAATAAAGGGCTTTTTCAAAGTTTTTATTTTCCATTTCAATCAAACTCAGATTATAAAGCGGAACTATAAATCCCGGCTCTGTTTCATAGGCTTTTAAAAACATCTCCTTTGCTTTATCTTTTTCATTATTTACATTTAAGCAGGCAAGATTATTTAAAGCATAAGGGTAATTTCTTATACCCTCAAATATTTTCATTGCTTTATCTTTTTCACCCAAGCGTGAAAGAGCGACTCCGTACATATTCCATGTATGAAAGTCTTTTTCTTTGATGCTCTCGATCAATTTAACTACATCTTCCCATTTTTCCTCAAGTATTAAAATTTCTGCTTCAAATTTTCTAACTTCAGAAGAGTCAGGTCTTAATTTCTTCAAATCGCCAAGGAGTGATTTTGCTTCTTTTAAAAACAACTTGTTTTTATATGCAATAAAAAGATTCAATTTTGATTCATAGGGATCTGTTTTTATTTCCTTAACACCTATGGATTCCTGTAACATTTCTTCTATACTCGGAACTTCCTCTTCATCAATACCGAGTGCTCCCTGAATTCGTGAAATCCTCGGGTCAAGTTCCTTTGCTTTTATGGCTTCTTCAAGAGCCTCTTCAAGATAACCTTTCTCTCCGAGTGCAAAAGATAAAAACAGGTGTGCTTTTGCATTATTGGGTTGTTTTTCAATAACCTCTTTTAAAACCTTAATTGCTGAGTCATAATTTCCTTGATTATATAAAACCTCTCCAAGGTCTAATTTAAGGTCAAGTTCATCGGGATAAATTCTCTGCGCCCTTCTTATTGCTGCTATTGCTTCCTGAAATTTACCCATTTTTTTATAACATCTTATAATGCCTTTAAGTGCCTCTTTATTTTTTGCATCCCTTAATAAAACTTCCCGGTATTCCCTTAAAGCATCGGGATATTTTGCAAGTTGGTAAAGTGTTTTTGCATACTCTAAACGGGTGTTAACATCTTCTGGATTGATCTCCACTTTTCTTGCATAACTTTCGATCAAGTCCTCCTTCTTCTTTGTTTTCTTTAAAATAATTTCAAGATTTATTCTTGCAAGATTAAAATCCGGGTCAAGGTCAAGTGCTTTTTTTAATTCTCTTATTGCTTCATCAAATAATCCCCTGTTAAAATAAACAACTGCTAAATTATTATGTGCAGCAGGATCATTGGGATCAATCCTTTTTGCAAAAGATTTTAAAATTTTAACCTCTTCTTGGGAAGGCGTTCTCATTCAAAAAATGATTTTAATTTATCCTGTATAATACCGATTGCATGTTCATCGGGTAAGAAGAAAAATGTTGCCTGTACTTCTATGTTATCTTCTATTTTCAGGATGGACCTTATGCAAAGAGCAAATCCTTTCTCTGCTTCAATTTGTAAAAAAGCATCGGAAATTATTGTTCTTATATTGTCATTTTTCAGAAACGGCACAGAGGGCAAAGCAAGAAGACCTAAGAAATCCGAAAGCGCTGTCATATAGGCTCCTGTAATTATATTTCCGATTTCTTTTAATGCGGATTCCTCATCCGGCCCGATCTTTTCTACTTTTTCTCCGAGTAAAAGAGAGAGCAATGAAGTGGCTTCCTCTTTTGAAAGTAGTAGAAGGGTGAGTCCTGTAAGGTCTCCGAGGAAATAAAGCAAAATTCCTATTGCCTCTTCATCCTTTTTTCCGACAATCTTCTCAAAAACCTTTTCCATTTTACCGGCAAAGACCTCAGGTACACTCATCATCACTTTTTTATTTATCATTCCCGAGAGAGCAGAAGCTGCATGTCCGCAACCTATATTTGCGACTTCCCTTAAACCCTCGATCCCGAAAATTTCTTCATCCATCATTTTATCTCTCCATGAATTTTGAAGGATCCACAATTATTGAAGGTTTTCCGTCCCATAGTATTGTTCCTCCTGATATATAGGGAACCCTCATTAAAAATACATCAAGTGATTTAACCACAACATCCATCTGGGAAATGACCCTGTCAACAAGTAAGCAGGCTCTTTTTCCTTCTGATTCTATTAAAAGTGCGGTGAATCTATCGGGTTTTTTCCCGTTCCTCCCGAGCCTCTCTCCCATCCATATGGCAGGCAAAATTTCATTTCTTATAAGTAAATACTCCCTGTTTAATAATTTCTTTATATTTTTCATGTTTCTTTCTATTATTTCTTGAACAAAAACAAGAGGAATGACAAATCTTTCCGAATTAACTTCAACCACTAAAGCTCTTGTAATTGCAAGGGAAAGTGGTAATTTAAGTAAAATTTTTGTTCCTTTACCGAATTCACTCTCTATATCCATTTTGCCACCGAGTTTTGTGATAAATTGCTTTACAACATCAAGACCGATTCCCCTTCCCGATAATTCGGTTGCTCCTTCTTTTGTGGAAAATCCGGGTAAGGTCAAAAGTTCCAAAATTTCGTTCTTTTTAAGAGAACTTGCCTTCTCTTTTGAAATTAATCCCCTTGTAATTGCTCTCTGAATCACTTTATCCGTGTCAATTCCCCTCCCGTCATCCTCAATGGTTATATTAACGGAATTTTTCTCCCTTTCCAGCCTTATGAAAATTTTACCTTTTCTGCTTTTTCCTTTTCTTATCCTTTCTTCCGGTTTCTCTATTCCGTGGTCAAGGGAGTTTCTTATAATATGCAAAAGGGGCTCCTTCATTTCTTCAAGCAGTATTCTATCAAGTTCAATTTCTCCGCCTTCAATTATGATTTCGGCTTCCTTTCCCATCTCTTTTGATTTATCCCTGACATATCTCGGAAACCTTTCAAAGATCTGTATTGCGGGTATCAACCGCATTGACATTACATCATCCTGCAAATAGCCTATTAATCTATCAAGATTTTCCATCGCATCCTGAATTTCCCTGTCTTCTATATTTCTTATTTTTGAAAATAACCTTTCCTTGGCAATTACTATTTCACCAAGCCTATCAACCAGAATATCAAGTTTTTCCGCTTTTACCTTTACTTCTTCAAGGGGTTTTATTTCAAATTCTTTAACTTTTTCTTTATATTCTTTTTCTTCAATAAAAACATGTTCAATATCCGGAAATTCATCTATGAATTTTTTGATTTCTTCTTTTTTTAACTCACTTTTCAGGGTGATTTTCAATTCATTACTTACTTCACCCCTTTTAATTTCCTCCTCATCCGGCTCCGAAGATAATATTTCACCGAAATTTTTAATATCTTTTAAAATAACAAACAATCTTGCAGCAATTAAAGGGGTATCGGGTTCAACATACAATTTGATACTATAAACTTGTTCCTTTTTCTTTTCACCCCTTTTTATTTCCTCAAAGGACGGGGCTTTCTTTCCTTCAAGCATAAGTTTCAAGGCATCAACCGCCTTGAATAAAAAGTCAAAATCCTTTAATTTCTTTTTCCCTTTTCTTATTTCATCTAATTCATCCTCAAATTTATGGCAAAATTTTTCAATTTCTTTTTTATCAACAGCAGCAGCCATTCCTTTCAGGGTATGGGCTGCCCTGAAAATCTCATTAAGACTTTCCTCTGACTCGGGGTTTTCTTCAAGTTTTAAAATATTTTTTTCGAGATTATTTATAATTTCCTCGACTTCGCTTCTGAAGAGTTCTTCGTATTTTTTATCAATCATTTTGTTTTCAAAACCCTTTCAATTGCCTCCAGAACCCTTGAAGGTTGGAACGGTTTTACAATATAGTCTTTTGCACCTGCCTGAATTGCTTCAAGTACCAAAGGTTGCTGTCCCATTGCAGAAACCATTATTATTTTTGCTTCAGGGTCATAAGAGATTATTTCCCTTACTGCATCAATTCCACTTTTATCAGGCATTACAATGTCCATTGTAACGAGGTCAGGTCTTAATTCCTTATAAAGTTTGACAGCCTCTTCACCGTTTGCAGCCTCACCGCATATATCATAACCACCCTTTTTAAGGATATCAGCAAGAAGTTTTCTCATAAATTTTGCATCATCTACTATTAAAATTCTCGGATTCATTCAATTTTGCTTGCTTTTATCGGGATTTGAACCTTTTCACCTGGTATTTTTTTCGGCTCCAAAAGTAAAAACTTTCGCTTTCCTACAACTGCCTGTCCTTTTATAAGTGACCTATCAATCTCCTTTTTTAAGGATTCCGGCAATTCACCGATTTTAATTTCCTCACATTCAAAAACACCCACAATCATATCCGCTTCACAGGCAAATATTCTTTTAGGCTCAGGAGATAGTATTATAAAAAAATTTTCCTCAATTTCTCCATTCTCTTCAATTCCTAATCTTTCCTTTAAGTCAAAAAGCGGGATTATATTACCCCTTAAATTAAAAACTCCTTTAAGATGGGGAGGGGAAAGAGGAACCGGCACAACATCCCTTGGTTCGGTTATTTCAAGTACATTCTCCATTATAAAAGAAAACTCCTTCTCTGCGAGTCTGAAAGCAATAATTTGTTTTTTTTCCATTAGAGAATTTTAACCTCTAAGCCTTTAATTTTTCCACCATTCCAAATCCCATTGAAGTTTTTTCTCCGAGCCCTGAATCAATTAAAAATCTTATAATCTGAATATCAGATTCTACTTCAATTTCTGCATTATAAGCCTTCAAATTCACGGATTTAATCCTCAGGAGCTTGGATGAGAAATTACGGGTTTTAATTTCAATATCATCAACCGAAATTTTTTCTCCCGTGAATGCTTCAAATTTAAGACATATTATTTCTTTCAATCTTTTTTTAAAAAATGGGGACTCGGGAGAAATATAAACAGAATAAAATCTGTCTCCCTTTTTTTCTTTAATTGATATTACAACAGGTGAGAGTGTTTTCAAAAGATTTTTCTTTTTTAAATCCTTAATTTCAAAAACCTTAACATTCAAGACAGGCATTGTGTATCTGAAAAATTTCATACATTTTTCTTTTAAAATTGCATTTTCGAGCAATTCGATAAATAAGGTATCGGGAGAAGAAATAAGGAAGGTTAAAGGTCCCACCATTAATATATATTCTTTTTCAAAATAAATTTTTTTAGGAAAAAATGGAGAAAAGGTAAAAAGTTTCAAATTTTTATTTTTTATACTCCATCCCTTTGTATGGATAACGAGAGAATATTTTGGGTAATATTTCCTTAAAAGATAATATATTGAGGAGGCAATAAAATAATTATATGACCAGGGAAATTTATATTTTTCATCTTTCTCACCGACCGTAATACGCAGTCGCACCCTTTAATTTCTTTTTTCGCCCCCGGCAGGACTCGAACCTGCAACCACCGGATTAGAAATCCGATGCTCTATCCAATTGAGCTACGGGGGCATATTAATAATTATAAATTTTATAAAAAGAAATTTCAATTTTGAGAATTTTTCAAAAAATTATTATCCCATGTTTGTCATTTTTGGGGATGAAAATTTTTAATTTTTTAGTTTTTCAATTTTTAAAGTCCTTGATTTTTAACAATTTTCTTTTTTTCATGCTTTTGATTCTTAAATTTTTTGGACAAATTTTTGAAATAAATACGGACTTGATTTTTTTTTTCATTGTATAATTAAAATGATTATAAGGTTCAACTCCTTCTTAAGGAGAGAGACAGGAGGATAAAAATGAGGCAAAAAATTTTAATAATCTTCATAGGGACTTTTCTGTCCCTGCGTGGCGCTGACTCATTGAATATAAGGAAGGTTTCCACTCTGGAACTGGGGGATAAAGTTCTTTATTCTTTGGAGATATACGGAAATCTTGCCTATGTGGGTGCGTAGGGCGGATTTTTTGTAGTGGATATAACCGATTATAATAATCCTGATTCTTTGAAATTTATTTCTGTTTCTGATATCTTTCTGGTTTTCGGAATAAAGGCAAAGGATACGATTTTGTATATCTCTTTAAAAGATACCACTTATAATTCAAATCCGCTTACAAGGACCATTATATATTCAATTTCAAATCCTTTGTTTCCGGAATCATTATCTTTTATTCCCGAGGGCTCTTCTGATTTGTATATAATTGATACTCTCTTATATATACCATCCTTTGACTCTCTATTTATTTATAATGTAAAAAATCCTGAAAATCCGGTGCTTTTATCAAAATATGATTACACTGATCCTTATTCTTCATATGGCTTATACGAATTAAATACTTATCTGGACACAATTAACAAAGTATTGTATATTACAACAATTTCAAAGCTCTATTCTTATGATATATCAAATCCTTTATCAATCTCAATTATGGACACAATATCTGTTATTAAATATTATTGGTTTAGTCCGCCGTGCCCATGGGGTGTTTGGAGTTTTTCAAAATGGAACAATTATATATATGCGGTAGCTACCGAAGTAGAGGATTACGGCTCTGACGCTTACTGCAAAGATACAGTTGTGATTATTGATATTTCTGATCCTTATAATCTAAGCAAGATCGGAGGATTTAGGGATAGTTGTTTATTTAGCTCTGTTTTTATAATAGATTCAATTTTTCTCCTCGGTAAGCAATTAAGGACAAAAGTATTGACCAGAAACCCGTTAAATCCTCCTTTAGTTGCGTATTATAACATAAATAATAACTTTGTAATTTCCGACTTGTTCGTAACCTCAGATTTATATATTTGGGGATTTGAAGATTTATATACTGGAAGGAATAAATTTTCCACTTACCATATCTACAGCACACCTACAGAGGAGAAAAATTCTGAAAAAGAAAAATTTTATGTTATTTTTTCGAGTAACAAATTAATTTACGATGTAGGAACCACTTTATTTAAAATTCAAATAACGGATATATCAGGAAGAATTCGGAGAGATCTGGGTTGGATTTACGGAAAAGGCGAAATAAATATTAAAGGAATAAATCCCGGTACCTATTTTTTAATTTTAAAAAATAAAAGGAGTTATGTAAAGAAAATTCAAATCTGGAGGTGAATTATGTGGGTGTTAATGATTTTTTTATTGACACCTGTTTATAAAGTTTTGAGTGTAAAAGACTCTGTCGTTACAAGGGTTGTAAGGCAGAGAATTACTGCAAATTATTGTTTAATATTTTATGCAAAAGAGATTGATTTTTTTAATTTTTTATTGTATAATTTAAATGATTTAGGGTTCAACTCCTTCTTAAGGAGAGAGACAGGAGGATAAAAATGAGGCAAAAAATTTTAATAATCTTCATAGGGACTTTTCTGTCCCTGCGTGGCGCTGACTCATTGAATATAAGAAGACTTTCCACATTACAACTTGATAAAAGTCTTTACGGTCTTGAGATTTATGAGAATATTCTTTATGTGGGAGCCGATTCAGGTTTTTATATAATTGATGTTACGGATAAAAAAAATCCACAAATCTTAAAATACATAAATTTTAACAAAGGTGCTGTTTATTCATTAGAGACGAGGGATACATTTCTTTATGTGTGTTTAAACACAAACCCTGCTACTTATCCATGGAGAGCGAAGACAATAATTTATTCAATAGGAAATCCTGTTTCCCCTGATTCTATTTATTATATTCCTTACGGAGCAGCTCCTATACTTTTTAATGATACTTTAATGTATCTTGTTTATGATGATACAATTTGTATTTTCAATATTAAATATCCTTTGAGCCCATCATTGATATTGAAGCAAGAATTGCCTTATCCTGTTGGAAGTATTGGATATGGTATGGGTACAAGACCTGCATTTCTTGATACACTGAATATGGTATTATATTTAAATTGTGACTTCAAAGGTTCAACACATGGTGTTGCTGGGGTTGATTTAAGTAATTTAAATTCAATTCAATTTACAGATAGTATTCATTTTCCATACGATCCTTTTTATTGTTTTGATAGTCCCGGGGACGTGGTTAAAATAGGAAATTATATTTATGCCGGGAAGACAAGTGTTTGTACTACTACGATTAGAGTAATAGATGTATCAGATCCTTATAATATGAGTCTTGTGAATGAGTTCAACTCGGAAGGTGGACAGGCAGGAATATATTCAAAGGACTCAATTTTTATCACTGCAGATGATGTTGAAACTTATGTGCCTGTGAGGAATTATGTTAATCCACCTAAGGTCGGTTATTATAACAATTATGGACATAGTGTGATCTTTGATGATTCATTTTATATTTATATTGTAGAAGGGGGATATTTTAATTTTTTGGATATTTTTTTTCTTTATAGCACGCCTATATCAGAAGAGTATAAAAAAACTAAAGAAGAATTAAGAATTTTCACTCATTCAGGAAAATTAGAAATAATTTATGA